>JBJKSK010000211.1:0-6255 GCA_046704125.1 Desulfobacterales bacterium
GCCGCCACGGCGATGCCATCCATGGCGGCGGCGTGAAAACCAGGTGAAGACAGATGGGCAAAAACCGGTTCGGCCAACACCCGATCCACCGCATCGACCGCGTCCACGGTTTCAGCCGGCATGCGGCAATCCCGGAAGCGATCCAGAAAAAGACGCCGGGCGTTTTCCAGCGTCTCCATTTTCAAGTAGACATTTCGCTCGATGGCCGTCACCTGCAAATCATCTATCGACATTTAAAAATCCATCATGGGGATCTCTTCCACCCGGCTGCCGGCGTTGAGTCCTTCCGTGTTCATCCCGATGGACACCAGACCGTCGGCACGGATCATGGTGTGAAGCAGTCCCGATTTTCCCAAAATCGGCTCGGCCCACAGCTGCCCGTCGCGATCCAACAGCCGCACCCGGACAAAGTCGATGCGCCCCTGGGCCGAAGCCACGTTGCGGGAAAGCAGGGCCGATAGGGTTCGGGAAAACCGGTATGGGGGCGACAGACCGGATAGTTGCTGGATAAAGGGTCGCACCACCACCCGAAAGACCACCATGGCCGAAACCACGTGACCCGGAAGTCCCCACAAGGCTTTTCCCCCGACAGAGGCCAAAATCGTCGGTTTCCCCGGGCTGATGGTTATGCCGTGAACCATAATCCGGGCATCGGGAAGCGACGAAAGCGCCTCCACGGTAAAATCCCGGGTGCCCACGGAACTGCCTCCGGAAATCAGCACCATATCGCATTCCTGGTGTGCTTTGCAAAGGGTGTGTGAAAGCATGGCGGCCTGGTCTTTGACGATCCCGTACGTCTTTGGACTAGCGCCGGATTCTGCCACCAGCGCTGAGAGGGTAAAGGTGTTGACGTCCCGGATCTGTCCCGGTCCCGGGTCCTGGTCCACGGAAACCACCTCATCGCCGGTGGAGATGATACCCACCAGGGGTCTGGCGAAGACAAGCACGGTTTCGCGGCCAAAAGCCGCCAGCAGCCCGACCTCCTGAGGCCGAATCCGGCAGCCGGCAGACAGCACCACCTCTCCTTTCGAAAAATCCTCATCGGGAGCCACCACATGCTGACCGGGAGCCACGCTGCGGTAGATTTCGATGGTGGTCTCGTCCAGGGTTTCGGCGTGTTCGATCATCACCACACTGTCGGCGCCCCGGGGAAGCATCCCTCCGGTGGCCACTCGGGCCGCCTCACCGGGACCGATGGCCACATCCGGAACCTGGCCCACGGCCACGGCCCCCTTGAGGGTAAAGTATCCGGGATTGCCCTCGGAAGCACCGAAAGTGGATGCGGCCCGCACGGCAAAGCCGTCCATGGTGGCCCGGGCAAAGCCGGGTAGATCGGCGCGGCACACAATCTGTTCGGCCAGAACCCGGCCGAGACTTTCCATCAATGAAACGGCCTCAGTGGAAACGGTGGCAAACTCCCCGGCCCTACCCAACACGTCATCAAGTGCCGTGACACTGAAAAACTCTTTCATGATCCGTGCACGTCTTCCCAGTTCAAACAGTTGGGAGGGCGTTGCCCCCTTAAGGCGGTCAACAGATTCTCGGCTGCCAGCGCCGCCATCTTCATCCGGGTCTCCTGGGTAGCGCTGCCCGCATGGGGCAGTAAGACGACGCTGTTTAAATCCATCAGACCCGGATCCAGCGCCGGTTCGTTTTCGTAAACGTCGAGACCGGCGCCGGCGATCTCTCCGGCCGTCAATGCCTCCACCAGGGCGGATTCATCCACCACCGGCCCACGGGAGGTGTTGATCAGAAAGGCCGAGGCCTTCATGCGCCGCAGCTGGGCCGAACCGATCAGGTGCCTCGTCTCAGGAGTCAATGGAACGTGCAGGGACACGAAATCAGCGTGTTCCAGCAGATGGTCGAAAGCGGCATATTTGATGCCCAGCGCCGCTTCCTGTGCCGGATCGAGGCGGGTCCTGGAGTGATAAAGCACCTTCATGTCAAAACCGGCGGCCCGCTTGGCCACGGCCCGGCCGATGCGGCCAAGGCCCACGATGCCAAGCGTCGAGCCCGTGACTTCATGGCCGAGAAAATGCATCGGCGCCCAGAACTGAAACCGTCCCTCGCGGGTCATGCGGTCGCCTTCCACCACCCGGCGGGCGATGGCCAGATTCAGGGCTAAGGTAATGTCGGCGGTGGCATCGGTGAGCACCCCCGGGGTATTGGTGACCAGGATCTTTCGGGCACTGGCGGCCGCCAATTCGATGTTGTTGTAACCCACCCCGTAATTGGCGATAACGCGAAGTTTCGGGGCACGCGCCATCAAGGCATCGTCTATGGGGTCAGTGACCATGGGGATAAGCCCGTCCTGGTTTGCGATAAGCTCTAAAATGGCCCTGCGGGTCATGGGCCGGTCCCGGTCATTGACCTTGACCCGATGCTCCCGTTGCAGGGAATCGAGCACTTCCTGGGGGATTCTGCCTGTGACCAGCACGTTCATGGCGGCCTCCGCTATAATGCGCCTGACTTAAGATGGGTCAAACTTCTTGAATATGGCCCACCAGATGGCCCAGTTCCGGAAAAATCAAGTGGTTGCAGGCCAGTTTGCACGCGGCCAGGCTGCCCGGCATGCAAAAGACGATGCCCTGGCCGATCACACCCGCAGTGGCCCGGGACAGCATTGCCGACGAATCGATTTCCTCGAAGCTCAACTGGGCGAACAGCGGCCCGAAAGCGCTCAGTTGTTTGTCAAACAACGGGTTGATCGCCTCGATGGTGACATCTTTGGGACTGATTCCCGTCCCTCCGGTCAAAAGCAGCACCTGAGGCGCCGGATCCCTGAGGATCTCGAGTACGGTCTGCCGGATGATTTCCCGATCGTCTGGCACCACTCGGTGAATCACCACCTCATGGCCTAGTCTGCCGGTTTGTCTGGCCATCCACTGCCCGCTTCTGTCTTCGGCCAGTGTTCGCGTCGTGGAAATAGTCACGATACCGACGCGAACCGTTTTCGGTGCCGTCTGCTTATGTTGCTTGCTGCTCATTTTCGATTCGCTTTTCGATGATGACCTGGTCTATGCCGTCATATTCGCTGAGCTGTACCTGGATCATTTCCGAGCGTCTGGTCTCGACCAGCCTGCCCACATAGTTGGCCTGGATGGGAAGTTCCCGGTGCCCGCGATCCACCAGAACCGCCAGTTCGATGCTATCCGGGCGCCCATAATCCATGACTCCGTTGATCGCCGCCCGGGTGGTGCGCCCGGTAAACAGGACATCATCCACGAGTACCACTTCCTTTCCATCCACGGAAAAGGGGATCTCCGTGGCTTGGACCACGGGGTGATGGCCGATGCGGGTCCAGTCGTCCCGGTAAAGGGTGATGTCCATTCTTCCGGCAGGAATTTTCACGCCTTCGATGGTTTCGATCAGGGATCGGATCCGCTGGGCCAAAAAGACCCCGCGGGTCTGGATGCCGATGAGCACCAGACGCGGAGTGCCCTTATGGATTTCCAGAATTCTATGGGAAATCCTTACCAACACTCGCTGGATATCGGCTGCATCCAGAATGATCTCGTTTGGGTACATGGGCGGGGCCTCCTTAAAATCGTTTCTCGACACCAGTCGATGCCCTTTTACCAAGTTCTACATCAAGCATCGCGTGAAGATCAAGGGCTTAAGATCGGCCGGGAGAAAATAGCCGCTTGGAATACGCGCCTTGATTTTACCGGGGACATCTCATAGGGTAACTGGACTCGGGCTGAAACCGTCATGAATTCAGACCGGAAAATGGCCTTGATAGCGGCCTACGAAATCAGAAAGCGGTACGCGAAATGACATATCCGTGCAGCGGCGTCATCCTGGCCGGCGGGCTCGCGACCCGGTTTTCCGGGACCGAAAAGGCCTTGGTCCGGGTGGGGGGAAAACCGATCATCGAATATATTTATGGGGTGTTTCTGGACCTGTTTGACGAAATTCTTTTGGTGACCAATCACCCGGAGATCTACCTGGATTGGGACCTGGAGATCGTAACCGATTTCTTCCCGCATCGCAGTTCCTTGACCGGTCTTCATGCCGGTTTGTTTCATGCCAAAAACCACCATGTTTTCGTCAGCGCCTGCGATACCCCGTTTCTGAACAAGGAACTGATCCGGTGGCTGCTTGGCCAAATCGATACCCGAACCGACGTGGTGGTGCCGGAAACCGCCAGCGGGGTGGAATCGCTTTGCGCCGTCTACTCGAAAACGTGCCTCAAACCCATCGAGGCCCACTTGAACCAAGGGAGGCTTCAGATCAAACAGTTTTACCCCAAGGTCAGGGTCAAACGGATCGCGGAGAAATGCCTTCGCCGATTGGATCCGGAGCTGCTTTCCTTTTTCAACATCAACACCCCGCAAGACCTGCATCAAGCCCAACAGCGGATTGAACCGGAATCGGAGCCACGATGAAAACGTTAAACGAACTGCTTGACACGGTTAAAAGACATCCTGATTTTTCCAAGTGCGGCATGGTGCTGTGCCACAACGGCGTGGTACGGGATTCGGCGCGAGACGGCCGAAACGTCAGCGGGCTTCGCGTCACCGTTGACCACGAAAAACTGGCCCGGGTGCTTGCCGAGCACAAAAAACGACCCGGAATCGTGGAGATTCTCATCGACATCCAGGAGGGAAGGGATCTATCGGTGGGAGACGACGTGATGTTTATCGTAGTGGCCGGCGATATCCGGGAAAACGTCATCGCAGCGCTGACCGATATCCTAAACATCGTCAAATCGACAGTGACGCAAAAAACTCAGTTTTTTGCATGATCGCTTCTTCCTCAGTCTTTTTCCATTGGCCGCCATTGCATTTTTTGGCTGTCGCTGCCGCACCGATGCGTATATGATTCATGGGTATGAACCATTTGAGAAAAGCCATGGCGGTCAGCGGTTTCACCGTCTTTCACTTTGCGGCGTCAAAGGCTGTGGCGGCCGCCGTCTTGGCCTCGGCCACCCCAGACGGTTTCAAACCCGCGCTCTCCCAGTGGGTCCATGCCCTGATCGCGTTGACAAAAGTGCTCTATTTTCCCATTGTCACCCTGGGCCTGTATCCGAGACAATGGTTTCCAGGATCCTGGATCACGGTCCCCTTTTTGGCCAACAGCCTGATTTGGGGGGTGTTTCTTTATCTGGCAGCCGCCTTGAGCATGAGGTTTTGGGGCCACCTCATTCAACACCGAAACCCGTGATGGCCCTGACCGCCCAGATAGAAAAAAGCCATGATGCCGGCTTTTAACCGGTGCTAATCCGCAACGCGGTTCACCCGAGAGGATGTAGCCTATGACCGAAAAACCGACACCCGATTTTACCCATATCGATGACCAGGGAAGGGTCCGCATGGTCGACGTCTCCGACAAGGTCCCCACGTCTCGCATGGCCTTGGCGCAGGGAGTGATCTCCATGAACCGGGAAACCTTTGATCGCATCCAGGACCATCGCATAACCAAGGGAAACGTGCTGGAAACGGCCCGAATCGCCGGAATCATGGCGGCTAAAAAGACCTCCGAGCTGATTCCCATGTGTCATCCGCTCAACATCCGGCACGCGGCCGTCGATTTTTTCCCCGATGCAGACACCGGCGCCATCCGCATCGAAGCTTCGGTGCGGGTCACCGAACAGACCGGCGTGGAGATGGAAGCGCTGACCGCCGTATCCGTGGCGGCATTGACCATTTACGATATGTGCAAATCCTACGACCGGTCCATGGCCATCTCCGAGATCTGCCTGCTGGAAAAATCCGGAGGCAAAAGCGGCCTTTTCCGAAAGGGCCAAAGCAAACCGGACAGCCAAGGCGATCCCGACAAATGACCCAGAATATGGTGCCAGCCCGCCATGCCCATTGAAATCCCCCATGTTTGGATTCTATCTGGAGCCTGCGCCCTTGTCGGTCTTCTGATCGGATGGATAGCCGCTCGCATCATCGCCTCCGTTGGCCTGGAGCGCCTGCGAATCGAACAGCACGGCCAACTGACCTCCATTTCCGAGACACTGCGCGGCCGCGAGGCCGAGATTGAAAGCTTGAAACAGCAGCTGACCGAAACCGCCGCTGCCGTGAACAACACCCGGCAGATGCTGATGACCACTGCCGAACAAAAGGCACAGGCCATGGGAAAGCTCGAAGGGATGGCGGCCCTGGAGCAAGCGTTGAAACAGCGACAAGAAACCATCGACTTGCTTCATCATAACGTAACCGATCTCAAGGCTCGGCAAAGTCATCTGCAAACATTGCTGGATCAGGAGCGGAAAGGGGCCGCTGAAAAAATCGCTTTGCTCGAAGA
>JBJKSK010000212.1:0-4975 GCA_046704125.1 Desulfobacterales bacterium
CTTTTGCTCGGCCTTGGCCCGGATGGTACAGGTATTGACGATGACCAGATCGGCCCGGCGAACCGTTTCGGTAGACTGGTAACCCAGCGGATTCAGCCCCCGAACGATTTGCTCGGCGTCATGAACATTCATCTGACAGCCGATGGTGTGTATATGCACGGTCTTGAGTTTCATCCATTCACTTTCCAGACAGGCCTCACGGCCAACAAACCCGGGCTTTCAGCACGTCATTGAACGTGATCATTTCTTCTTCCGCCAGGGGCAGTGCGTCCGCTTCCTCGATTTCCTCGATACGGATTCCCTTGTTCAGGTCGGCCAAAATCATCTCCACCTCGAGCTCGCAGCCCGGAGCCACGGTGACCACGATCTGTCCCCGCTCGGGGCGGCAGGTGCTCACCACGGCAATGCCGTCGTAGGCTTCCATGATAAAACGGATCAAAGCGATGTCGCTTCGGTTTGCACGGAAATATCGTCTTGTCGTCTTCATGTTGAATCTCGGCATGGGCACCCGATCGATTATCCCCGCAACCCGGCTTGAAATAACCCAGCCATCGAACGCCAGCGGCATGTTTTCAGCCTACCATCGACGCTTGCAGGTTTACAATAAAAAAACGTAAATAACCGATTCATCATTTCCACTGGCATCTTGACATCGCTTTGGATTTAAATTATTAGTTGAAAATCGAACATATACGTAGACAATCGCATAGTCGGCACTCCATTTTGAAAGAGACCCGGTCTCGGATTGCCGAATTCTTATTCGGGAAAACCGCCAATGCAATGTATAGATGCCGTTGAAGGCTTTGCGAAATCCGTGATCACCAGCCTGTATCAGCTCTTCCTGGATGGATTTCATGACGATTCAGAATATATTCGAAGTGTTAAATCCGTAATCAACGGTGCGACGCAATTCCTGCAAGCCAACCCCGAGATCGTACCCGAGGCCCGGGTCCTGACCGAGCAGCTCTATCGTTTTGCCAAAAACATATGGCTCAATAAGCTTCTGGCAACCCCGACAGAACATCCCGAGGATAACCCACCGGTAAACGAGGACGGATATTTTGATTACTATTTCGACTATATTTTCTCTCAAGATCTCTACCCACAATAGGATGGATCAATTACAACATAGGCCAGCCCAAAGACAGGGGGATCGGTGGAGGATCTAAGCGATAAGAGGCTCAAATCGGAACTCGAAGCCATCATGAAACGCGTCGAGGTCATCATGAAGCGCGTCGAGGAGGCCGGTCCGAAAACTTCGCCCCCACAACGTCCTGCAGCGCATGCAACCCCCTCGGAAAAATGAAAAGAGTTTACCCACGGATTTCTCAACACGCAGGAGGCGCCCATGGCATTGACGAAAAATGACGTTGTGGAACAAGTTCACGCAATCGGCCTTACCAAGAAAAACGCCATCGAGATCATCGAGACGCTGCTGGAAATCATGAAACGGACCATGGAAAGCGGAGAGGATATTCTGATTTCGGGATTTGGAAAATTTTGCGTGAAGCAAAAAAAAGTGCGCCGAGGCCGAAACCCCGCCACTGGCAAAGTGCTGATGCTCCGCCAGAGAAAGGTTGTCACCTTCAAGTGCTCGGGCAAGCTGAGGAAACAGATCAACGCCGAAGAATAAGAACGGGTGCCAACCCCAATGTCCGTGCCGATTTCACTTTGATTCAAACCGCTCGAGGCCCGGTCGCCTGTAAGCCAGCAAAGCCGTTTCCTTAATCCTATATCCGATTCAAGCCCTCAGAGCAAGATACCGTACGCCTTGATCTTGGCCAGCAAGGATGGGTGGCTGATCTCCAGCAGGCGAGCGGCGTGGGTCCGGTTGCCCCCGGTTTTTTCCAGTGCCCGGGTGATCAACTCCTTTTCCACGGCCTGTCGGGCTACCTTCAAGGACAGCCCCATCGGCTGGAAACCGGATTCAAGCCCGGAGGCCGCCTCGATCAGCTGTTCTGGAAGGTAGGCGGGAAGCAGGACCAGGCCGTCGGCCATCACCACGGCGCGTTCGATGATGTTTTCCAATTCCCGCACGTTTCCCGGCCAGGGGTGCGCCATCAGATGCTTCATCGCCGCCGGGTCGATGCTGCCCACAGCCTTTCCCAGACGGCCGCCCACGCGCGATAGAAAGTGTGCGGCGAGCAGCGGGATGTCCTCGGCCCGTTCGCGCAACGGCGGAAGATGAATCGGCAACACGTTGAGCCGGTAAAAGAGGTCTTCCCGGAAACGGCCCGTGGACACCTCGGCATTCAAATCACGGGCCGTGGCGGCGATGATCCGCACATCCACCTGCTGGGTTCCGGTGCCTCCCACCGGCCGGATGTCGCCTCCCTGCAGAACCCTCAACAGCTTGACCTGCAAGGCTATCGGCAGTTCTCCGATTTCATCCAAAAACAGGGTTCCCCGGTCGGCTTCCTGGAACAGCCCCGGCTTGTCCCGATTGGCGCCGGTAAAGGCGCCTTTCCGGTATCCGAACAGTTCACTTTCCAGCAGGGTCTCGGGTATCCCGCCGCAATTGACCGCCACAAATGCCATGGTTGATCGGGGGCCGGCGGCATGGATGCCACGGGCGACCAGTTCCTTACCGGTTCCACTTTCGCCGGTGATCAGCACGGTCGTGTCAAAGGCCGCCACCCGATTGGCCAGCCGGAACACATCCTGCATCCTCTGGCTGGAACCAATCATAGAGTCTATCCCCGATTCCTTTTCGATGCTCCGGATCCGTTGTTTCAACCAGAGGTTTTCCGCTTTCAATCCCAGATGCTCTTCGCCCTTTTTCAGGACCATCAGAATTTCGTCGGTTTTAAAGGGCTTGGAAATGTAGTCGTATGCGCCCAGTTTCATGGCTTCGACCGCCATTTCAATGGTGCCGTAGGCAGACATCACAATCACGAGGCTATGGGTCAAAAAAGCCCTGGCCGATGAGAGAAAGCCAAGGCCGTCCATTCGAGGCATCTTGAGGTCGCAAAGCACCAGGTCATAGCGTTTTTCCCCGACTTTTTCCAAAGCCTCTACACCATCCACCGCGCTTTCTACCCGATAGCCTAAACGGCTAAGCAGCGCGGTGAGCATATGGCGCATGTTTTCCTCGTCGTCCACCACGAGCAGTCGCTTGTTCAAATCTTGGGTATTCATGTCAAATTACCGTTCATCCGGGCTCGCGCCAGAAGTTGTCCCGACAGAAATCTCAAATTTTTATGTATTCGCATCGGCTTTGGGGCCAGCGGTTTCACAAGGAAGCAAAATTCGCATGGCCGTGCCTTGGCCCGGATCGCTGTCCGCCTGTAAACGCCCGCCCATCTCCTGGATGATCCGGTAGCTCACGGCCAGGCCCAGGCCGGTTCCCTTTCCAGGGTCCTTGGTTGTAAAAAAGGGATCGAAGATGACATTCAGATGTTCTGGACAAATCCCGCTGCCGTTATCTTGCACCGTTATCTCGATCCAGCTCGACGCATTGGCCCCGTTGGCGGCAGACACGCTTTTGATGACAGTGGCAATCAACAGCGACCCATCGGTTTGCGCCGGCCGGGCCGAAATGCCATCCACGGCATTGATGATCAAATTGAGAAGCACCTGCCGGAGCATATCCGGATCACCGGATACGGTGTCATCTGATGCACGCAAGGAAAGTGTGGTGTGGATACCCTTGAGCAGCGGGTGATGGGACAAATCACGCATGATCTCCTCGATGAGGCCATGGACCGATACCGGGCCGATGCCTCCTGGAGAGGGCCGGGCATAGGTAACCAGTTGGCGGAGGATGGTGCGAACCCGCTGAACTTCGGTCTCTGAGCGCTGAAGAAATTCTTTTTTGGACTCCTCAGGGATGTCTGGCTGTTTGAGCAAATCAAGATACCCGAGCACGATGCCGATGGGATTTCCGATTTCGTGGGCCACCCCGGCGGAAAGCCGGCCAACCGCAGCCAGTTTTTCCGCCTGCAGCATCTCCTGCCGGGCGGTTTTAAGCCTCCGGTTGGCCTCTTCGAGAGAGATCACCGTGGTTTCGAGAGCCTCTCGCTGCTCGAGGTTTCGGAAAAGAATTCGATTCAAGGTCCGGGAAAGCCGGGTGAATTCGGTTTGCCCGGATTCCGGCGGGAAAAACGCGTCGGAGTCCCCCTGGATGGATTCGGCCCGATTCAGCAGCCGTTTTAGCGGCATGAACAGCAACCGGTAAAACCGAAAGATCCCGAAAAACGTCAGCAACCCCAGATTCACGAACAGAAAAAGCCAGCTGATGTGCTGAATGTGACGCAGGCTGGCCCAAAACTCATCCAGGGGCCAGGCAATGGCAACCGCTCCGGTTGGCCGGCGCTTCAAACCCACAGGGGAGGCATAAAGAATGTAGCGTGGTTGAAGCCAGAAAACGCCCCAGGTGGTGCCGTGAAACCGCCGGATGGTCGTGGCGGTCGTCATCGCTTCCCGGGCCAACGATGCCAGGCTCGGGTCGGAGGAAAGCCGACGGGTCCGCGCAAGGTGGCCTTTCGCATCGATTACCACCACTGCCACAGGACGATCGCCCCCGGGAAGGTGGGATCTTACAAGAGCCTCGATATCGACGGCACCGACATTAAATGGTTGAAATCCGCGGCGGCTCATTACAGAGACCAAATGAAGCAGCGCCCCTTGGGCACGGTTGGCTTCCCTGTTTAGGCCAACGGAAGACACGGTATGCAGGATCACCAGGTTGAGGGTAACCATCCCGAAAAACAGCAGCCCCATGAGCAGCAGGATGCCATGGACTTTTAAACCGTGGTTGACAGGGGCCATAACCAGGTGGCGTGATGAAAAGTATGGAAGTGATGGCCGAGTTTTGGTCCTGAGGATATGTAGCGCATCGGGTGGGTGGCAGGCAACAAAAAAAGCCCGGGAGGCGCGAAAAGGCCGACCGGGCTGTGGAGGGATTTTTCGGCGGCGACCTACTCTCCCGCCCGGCTGCCCGAGCAGTACCATCGGCGCTAAAGAGCTTAACTTC
>JBJKSK010000213.1:0-6694 GCA_046704125.1 Desulfobacterales bacterium
CACCCGGCCGGGGCAATCGCGTGGTATAGGAAACCGAGTACCAGAGGTCGGGAAACCGCTGCATCAGCGCCCGGCACAACGTGGTCTTGCCCGCACCGGAAGGCGCCGAAACGATAAACAGATGCCCGGCGGCTTCCATCCGGCTTTTTTCCCTCTCACCGGTTGACATGATCGGCTACTCCTGCTCCTTTATGGCGGCAAACCGCTGGGAGATGGTCTCCGACTGGATGGCCGAAAGAATGACATGGTTGCTGTCCGTGACGATAATCGCCCGGGTCCGCCGCCCGTGGGTGGCATCCACGAGGCGTTTGTCCTCCTTGGCCTCGTCTTTTAGCCGCTTCATGGGCGCCGAGTTGGGCGAAACGATGGCGACGACCCGGCCGGCGATCACGGTGCTGCCAAATCCGATATTCAAAAGCGCTTGATCCATGGTTTCCTTACTCGACGTTTTGTACCTGCTCGCGCAGTTTCTCCAGCTCCGACTTGACCGTGACGATGGTATGGGAAATCGCGGCATTTCCCGCTTTGGATCCCATCGTGTTGAATTCCCGGTTGAATTCCTGAAGCAAAAAATTGAGTTTCCGGCCCGCCGGCTCCTCGGCCGCCATCAGGTCCCGGAATTGCTTCAGGTGGCTGCGGGCGCGAACGATTTCCTCGGAAATCTCGCTGCGGTCGGCCAACAGGGCGGCTTCCTGGGCCATGCGACCCTGGTCGATGTCCACCAGCCCCTGCGTCAAGTCCGTGATTCGTTCCCGGAGCCGGTCCCGGTAAATGGCCACCAGATCGGTGGCGGCTTCTTCGATCCGGTCCAGACACCGCTCAATATCGTCTAACCGCATGGCAAAATCCCGGGCCAGAAAATCCCCCTCGTGCACCCGCATGGCATCAAGGCCCGCCAGCGCCTCCACGACACAGGGTTCAACCACCTTCCAGACCTGATCCGCATCCTGTTCGGCTGTCACGGCCCGAATCAGCCCGTTGCAGGCCAGCAGGTGGCTGACATCGACCTCGCCGGCCAAAGCCAGCGTCTCTTTGAGCTGCACCAGCGCCCGGTAGTAGGATCTGGCCTTGGCCGAATCGATCTCGAAGCCCGACACGGTCTCGGATTCATCCCGTACGTCAAGCTTGAGCTCGATCCGGCCCCGGTTGATAAAAGCGGGAACCAGGGCCTTGATTTTTTCTTCCAGGGCCAGATAGCCATGGGGGGTTCGCAACACCAGATCGAGGTTGCGGCTATTGACGCTTCGAATCTCGACACTTGCCGACAATGTTGCCGAAGTGGTTTCAGCCCTGGCAAATGCGGTCATGCTTTTAATCATTGGATATCCCTGACGGCCGTTTTTAGATCCAGCCCATACTTGCGGCGAACCTTTTCCAGCCAGCGGCGCATCGCTTCATCGGCATAATCGGGATAGGTCCAGGGCAGCACCTGAAACGATCCCTGGGTATACACCAGAGTCAAGTCCGCATAGATCCCCTCACCGATATAGATCCGGTGGGTAAAGTTTTTGCCGGTGGCCAGGACAAAACGTTCCATGGTCATGTAGCCTGGATCCAGGTTGATCCGACGCCGGTCCGCAACGCGGTGCCGGTCTTCGATGCGGTTGGTGACGATTTTGATCCGGGCCAGGTCCTGCTGGGCCACGAGATGTTTGAAGGCCAACATCCGACGAAACAGCGGCCGTCCCATCTCAGGTTCGTAATAGGCTGTAAAATCAAACGCCAGCCACACGCTGACCATGTCTATGGGGCCAAACCGCCGGCAAAGCGCATCGGCCGCCTTCTCGGCCCGGTCACGGTCCGCGGTAAACAAACCGATGACCAACTTGGCCGGCTTGGCAGGCTGCGGAATACTCATGAAGAAGCCGGTCAGCCGGCAGTTTGCCGGATGGGTCTGGCCTCATCGATGAGCATGATGGGAATGTCGTCCCGGATTTCGTAGAGCAGCTGGCAGGCCTCGCAGATCAGCCCGTCGCCCGATTCATTCAGATGGATGTCTCCTTTGCATTGGGGACAGGCCAGGATATCCAGAAGCTCTTTGCTGATGGCCATAACATCTTCCTTTCTGAAAACAGGAAAGCCCTCCGAAAATTTCAAAAGAAGGATCTCCGTGTGAAAAATTTTTGACACTTGAACAAAAAAACCATATCACAATAGCAAACAATCAGGGAGCCGGCAAAGCAAATGCTGAAAAAAATTCTCGTGATCCGCTGGTCCGGAATGGGGGATATCGTCATGACCCTGCCGGCCCTCAAATGGCTCAAACAGCGATTTGCCTTCTGTGAAATTTTCTACCTGACCGATCCGGCCTTTGCCGAAATCCCCAAAATGTCCGGACTCGTGGCTGGTGTTGAGACCATCGACCGGCACGAATTTGCCAACCCGCATCGGGGGTTGGCTCCAATGGCCGGTGCCATAGCCTGCCTCCGACGACTCCGGTGCCAGCATCTGGACATGGCCTTTGATCTGCAGGGCTTTAGCGAAACGGCTCTTTTGGCCGCATTGTCCGGTGCACCGGCAAGAATCGGCAGGGTAAAAAACTCGACGCTTCGTGCCCGCCTTTACAACCGGCCGATCCGCGCGGACTGGGAGCATGAGCACCGGACCCGCTATTTTCTCCGGGCTGTTGCCGAAGGCTGCGGCAGCACCGTGGCCGAAAAAACATCGCCGCCCATGCTTTCCCTGCCCCAAAACCAGTGGCCATCACCCCGGCCGGTGGGGCTAAACATCGGAACCACCAGCGAAACCCGGCGCTGGCCGGAAGATCATTTTTTTTCCCTGGCCTCCCGGTTGTCGGAAACGGGCGTTCCCATCCGGATATTCATCGGCCCCCGGGAATCCTTTCTCCAGGAAAAGGCCGCTGTCATTTGCGCCGAAAAAGGATGGCAGCTTTCCTGCCCCAAACGGATGCAGGAGCTGGCTGAAGCACTTTCCCAGTGTGCCCTGATCGTCTCCAACGATACCGGTCCAGGCCATTTGGCCGCCGCGGTGGGCACACCGGTAATCACGCTTTTTTCCACCGGAGATCCCGAAAACGTCAGGCCTCTTGCCGCCAAGGCCCGCTGGTTCAGAGACAAAGACGCCATCGATCGGATCCCGGTGGCGGCCGTGCATGCCGCCTGCCTGGAAATTCTCACCGAAACCGGATCGATATAATAACCCGTTGCCGCAGTGGCGCGCCTCGCCGTACCCTGGAGCCCCGGTTTTTGTCTTCTTCGGCTGGCT
Source organism: Desulfobacterales bacterium (assembly GCA_046704125.1). GTDB lineage: Bacteria > Desulfobacterota > Desulfobacteria > Desulfobacterales > JBJKSK01 > JBJKSK01. Next base: position 3,226 of record JBJKSK010000213.1, read on the forward strand.
GCCGGCCATTGCCCGTTGCGTATCGGATATTGATCAGGGATCCCATGTCAAGGCGCGCCGGGACGCCGGCCGGATCTTGCCTCTGGCCGTCTTGGGGATGTGTTTGATTCTCCATCGCCGATGCACCCACAGCCAGTTGTCCGGTGCCCGGCGGATCTGTCCCTCGATAATCCGATTGAACCGAGCCGTGTTGTCGACGATGTCCTGGATGACATCGTTGCTGCGCCAGAGGTTCACGCTTGGCTGGAAAACGATTCGGTAGCGGCCGTCGGCCATTCGGAAATTGAAAACCGGCACCGCGGCCGCGCCGTAACGCATGGAAAACATGGCCAGGCCCTTGTTGGTGCAGGCCGTACGCTTAAAAAAGGGAACATAGACCCCCTCGAACCACGAAGCGTTCTGGTCCATGAGGATGCCTAAAATCTGGTTGTCGGTCATCAATCTCCTGACCATCCCGGCACTTTTGTCCTTGTCAAGCAACCGGTTTCCCGTGCGGCTGCGAATTTCGGTGAGAACCCGGTCCGTTGGTCGATGATCCAGGGGGCGGACCATCACATGGATCGGCATATCGATTTTAAGCGCCGTGGCCAGGGCCATCAATTCCCAGTTTCCCATATGGGGAGTGAAGATAAACGCGCCGCGACCGGCGGAAACGGCCTCCTGCAGATGCCCGATACCTTCAAAGACCACATATTCATCAAGGTTTTCACGGTTTAGCCGCAACAGCGAAGGCATTTCCATGGCGACGCGGACCAACTGCACGAAATTGGACCGGATCAGGCGGTCCATCTCGCCCCGATCCATTTCGCCCCCAAAGGCCCCGATCATGTTTTCCCGGGCAATACGCCGGTGGTAACGGTCCACGCCATGCCACAGCCTGCCCAGAAAAACCGCCAGGACGTCAAGCCATCGCCTGGGAACGTTGGATAGTATTCCAATGAGCCGGGAAATGGCCCAATATTGAAAATGTTCAGCGCAACGATTCATGTGAGACATGCAGCGACCCGGGCCACCGACTCCCGATAAGGACCAGCAAAAAAGACAATAGGGCCAGGTACCAGCTGTCATAGACGTTAAACCCCGTCAGGCCGATGACCAGGACCACAACCGGCCAGGTGGCCAGGCCGACCCGCATCCCGGACAAATCGGCAAAACACATCCGGGTGGCGTTGACAAACAGCCACGCAAAAGAGACCAGTCCAAACAGGCCCGTGCACGACAGGATCATGAGCACCAAATCGTGGGCATGGCTCACATCGTCGAGATCAAATACCGCTCCGGTCGGTGCATGGTATGCGGCTATTTTTCCCGATTCGGCCATGGCCTTGTAGACATCCTGGAAGGAAGATACCCCCACACCCACCAACGGGTGATCCGACCACATCTTCCAGGCGACTTTCCAGTAGTATATCCGGTCATAGACACTGGACAGATTCCACTGCCGGTCAAGCTGGAAAAAGAGAAACACCCCCAAAACAATCAAACCGGCGCTCCCCCAGGCGATAGCCGGGGAAATGCGGCGCCGGAAGATAAAAAGCATCCCCCAGACGCAACCGGCAGCCGCGGCCAGGATGGAGGTGCGGACATGCGTCTGGATCACCAGGACAAAAGCGATCGCGGCCACCAGAAGCAACAGTGCCCGATGTTTTCTTTTCAGGTCGAAAGCCGTCGCGGCCCATAACAGGAAAAGCGGCGCCGCATAGGCCACCATGCCCGAAATCCGGGAGGCCTCTTTGAGTTTTCCGGTATAACGGGTCAGCGGCTTTCCGAGCAAATCAAAACCAAAAATATACGCCGACGCCGTGTTGATCGCCGCCCAAAACACCCCGGCGGCCAGGCCCATCATCAGGTAGCGGCCCACGGGAAGCCGTCGGGACACATCCAGCAAGCATAAGCCAAACAGGACATACCGGATAAAGACGACGTCATGGGCCCAGCCCTTGCTTCCGGGGCCATTGATCAGCAGGCTGATCAATATGGCCGCGTACCAGACCAACCAGGGCAAGGCCAGCGGATGACGAATCAAGTCCGGGAGCGGATTTTGCCTGGAAACGATGCCGCGGGCGATCCAGCAGACTCCCACGAGAGCGATTATCCCTTCAAATCCGACATTTCCAACCACTAGCGCCACCGGCACCAGCGCTCCGCTGACGGCACACACCTTATCCAACCGACGGGTCCACATTTCCCGGCGCTCACTTTTCATAGATACCCCTTGACGGCAGAACTTTTTCGCTGCCGTCCGAAATCCATTTTCAATCCGTTTCTCATCCTAAATTCCCGTCTCCCCCAGCAGTGCTTCCAGCTGGGCTTTCAACCGCCCGGGGCCAAAATAACGATCAAACCATTCCCGGCTCCCCGCGCCGCGGCCGGCCAGCTGATCCGGGGCCTGCAGCCAGGAGCGCACCATGGAGGCCAGGGCACCGGGATTGCCGGCAGAAACCCATCCGATGGCATCGGATCCGGCCAGCGCTGCCTCATACGCCTCGGCCCGGCGGGTGATCACCGGCTTTCCCATGGCCGTGGCCTGAAACAGCTTGTTGGGAATAACCAGTTGAGCCTTGGGGGTGGAGCCAAACACGCCCAGCAGAATATGGGCCCGGGCCAGCCGCCGGGGCAGCACCCGGTAGTCGACCCAGGGTTCAAAGACCAGATTGGGCTGCCGGTAACGCTTCTGGAGCGCTTCCTTTGCACGGCCTTTACCCATCAGCACCCAAGAAATTTCGGGATCCCTGGTCATGGCGGCGGCCTCGGCGATGACTTCGGGGCCCTGCAACTCCAAAAAACTGCCATAAAACAGCACCTCGAAAGGAGGTTTGGGAGCAGGCGCCGGCCTGGGAAAAAACAACTCGGTTTCCGCACCCACATAGAGGGTGGACACCCGGCTTTCGGAAACGCCAAGCTGCTCGACAAAATACCGCCCATGAGCCGGGGTATCGGCCACGACCCGATCGGCCCTGGAAAACAGTGCCGACTCCCAGGCCCGCCTGTGCTCGGCCGTCCTGGATCCAGGCTTGAATTTTTCCCGCTCGAAAACCTGTTTCTGATAAGCGGAAATCAGCGGATCGATCACCAGGGGACCCGCCCAGCGCCTGGCCCATCTGGAGGCCGAAGCAATGTCGGTGTGCCGAAAGGCCGGCACCCAGACCAGATCCGGACGCAAAAGTCTTCGAAGGCCGGCCTCGACGCCTCCCAGAAAGCTGGCCGCAGGGGAAAAACGCCGCACCTGCCACCCCAAGTCGGCAAAAAGCTGCATGACGATCCGGTTTCGGCTATAGCCGGGATCGAACCGACCCCACCACAAGACAGCAGGCATGGATCTCCAATCCGTTTTGAATCAATCCGCCTCCATTAGTCGATGCCAAGGGCCTCACAGATGCGCGCAAAAACCGTCTCGGGTAAAATGCGAGCCATGCACGCGTGTTTGCGATCGGGGGGGCAATCTCCCAAAAAACAGGGACTGCAGGCC
>JBJKSK010000214.1:0-5166 GCA_046704125.1 Desulfobacterales bacterium
CTGAAGCCACGATCTGCTGGAGGCGCGGCCCCTGATCGGTCATCAGCAGGCGGAAAAAGATTTCCCGCTTGACAAGCGGGGCGAGAATCTTCAGCTTCTCGTTTTCGTCGAGCAAATCCATCAGGCGCTGGAAGGCGTTTAGCAGGGGGGGAGAAAGCCTGCCCACCGCCATTCCCTTTTGAGCCTGGCGGGAACGGTTCAACGCCAGACCGCTGTCTACGATCAGCTGGGAAATCTCGCGCAGATCAAGCTCCAGTATCAAGCCCAGGTAGGGTTTTTCCCTGGTCGCCTCGATAATGTTGGCCACCACGGGCAGATCGACCGATGAAATCAGGAAGCGGGTCGCGTCGTAAACATAGGTCTCCTCCCCCAGCAGCACGCGTTTGGCCCCCTGGGCGACCAGGCAGATACTGGCGTTTAGCGTATAACTGGTCGGCTCCGTGGGGGTTTCCCACCGGCTGAGCCTGAGGCCCGGAATGGCCGTATTGATCTGGTTTTCATTTCCGGTCCATTTGGCGATACTTTTGGCCAGCACCCTGGTGGCAACCGGCAGTTGTTCAGGTGTCTGCACCGGAACCTTATTTTCCCCCTTCATGGAAAGCCTCCCTTTACCCGGCCTCGTCGAGGATAACCGGTTCATGCTTCGTTTTTAGATAGATACGCTGCAAAACAGTGCATTATCGGGCAATCATTGTATATTGCCGGAAAATAAGCACCTTTTAAGAAAATAGCACAAGACAGGCTAATAAACAATTAATACATTATTATCACAACATTAATTTCTCATCTGAAGGGAGAGTCATCTGCAGCACGGTTATCCCGGCGGGTCAATGCGTTTGCCATATTTTTATACAATCAGGCAATTATCACAGACGATCCGGCTATCTCTATCCTGATGGCCGGGTGTATATTTCGGGTCAGCTCCCGGCAGGACGCCGGTTGACATCATCCAACTGAAAAGGAAAAGGCGAACATGAAAAACGACATCCTCATTGCCTATTATTCCTGGCATGGAAACACCGGAACAATTGCTGAATTGATCCAGCGCGAGACCGGCGGCGCGCTGTTTGAAATCGAGCCGGTTCAACCGTACACGACCGACTACCGGGCTGTGGTGGAACAAGCCAAGGAGGAAATCGGATCAGGCTTCCGGCCGGAGCTCAAAGCCCTGCCGGAAATCACGTCGTATACCGTCGTATTTCTGGGAACCCCGATCTGGTGGCACACCATGGCACCACCGCTTGCCACTTTTATTGACTGCTTTAATTTGAGCGGCAGGACCGTGGTCCCTTTTCACACCCACGGCGGCGGCGGAGTCGGCACCTTTGAGGAGGATATCGCCAGGATGTGCCCGGACTCGACGGTCACAGCCGGCTTTGGCGCCTACGACCGCGGAGAAAGTCAAACCCAGGCACAGATCCGTTCCTGGTTGAGTTCCTTGGGATTGCCGCCTCAAAAATAAAATTTCACGCATGAAAGGAAGGACAAAATGGATATCAAACGAAACGGCACACAGGCATCTGTAAAAGGACCGGCCGATTGGTTTACCGGGACCGTGCGTATTGACCCTTTGTTCCTCAAGGCGGACGCGCCGGCCCGCGCAACCGGAGCCAGTGTTACCTTTGAGCCGGGCGCACGCACCGCCTGGCACCGCCATCCCCTGGGGCAAACCCTGATTGTCACCGCCGGCGTCGGCCGGGTGCAGCGTGAAGGGGGGCCACTAGAGGAAATCCGCCCCGGGGATGTGGTCTGGTTTCCGCCGGGCGAGAAACACTGGCACGGCGCCTCGCCAAACACGGCAATGACGCATATCGCCGTTCAAGAGAGACTCGATGGCAAAATGGTGGAATGGATGGAAAAGGTCAGTGACCGGCAGTACGGAGTGCCGCCCGGTGAGAATTAAAGCCGTTCAAGCGCCGGTGTGCCCGGACACCTCGACGGATGCACCTCAAACCTGAAATTTTTGATAGATTCGAGCCACCATCGGGAAGCCGGGGCATCGCCTCTAAATTGCCCGGCTATGATCCACGATGGATAAAAGGAGACAAGCCATGTTGGGAACCATACTTTACGGTCCAAGAGATGTGCGTTTCGAAAAGCGTGACGACCCGAAGATCATCAACCCGGCAGATGCCGTCATCAAAATCACGGCGGCCTGCGTTTGCGGCTCCGACCTGTGGCCCTACCGCGGCATCCAGGAGATTGCCGGGCCTGTGCCGATGGGTCACGAGTACTGCGGCGTCGTGGAGGAGACCGGCAGCGAAGTTCGATCGATTAGGCCCGGACAATTTGTCATCGGCTCGTTCTTTGCCTCCGACAACACCTGCCCCCATTGCCAGGCCGGCTATCAGACATCCTGCCAGAAGGTGGAGTTTGTCACCGGTGCCCAGGCCCAATACCTGCGCGTTCCGCTTGCCGATGGCACCCTGGTGCCTCTCCCCGAGACCCCAACGCAGGATCTGATCCCGAGCCTGCTGACCACCTCCGACGTGCTGGGCACCGGCTGGTTCGCCGCGGCGGCAGCCGACGTGAAACCGGGCAAGACGGCCGTGGTCGTCGGCGATGGTGCGGTCGGCCTTCTGGGTGTGCTGTCTGCCAGACAGATGGGCGCCGAGCGGATCATCGCCATGAGCCGCAACGAGTCGCGCCAGAGGCTGGCCCGCGAGTTTGGCGCCACCGATATCGTGACCGAGCGCGGCGATGAGGGCGTGGCCCGCATCAAGGAACTCACCCGTGGGATCGGCGCCGACTCGGTGCTGGAGTGCGTGGGCACGCAGGAGTCCATGACCCAGGCAATCGGCTGCACGCGCCCCGGCGGCTCGATCGGCTATGTCGGCGTGCCGCACGGAGTCGAGATCGATGGCCAGAAGCTGTTTCGCACCCATGTGCGCCTCCACGGCGGCCCTGCGCCGGTGCGCCATTATCTGCCGAAGCTGATCGATCTGGTGCTTAGCGGCAAGATCGACCCCGGCAAGGTGTTCGACCTGACCCTGCCCCTTGATCAGGTGGCGCAAGGCTATCGGGCAATGGATGAACGCCGCGCCATCAAGGCGCTGCTGCGTCCGTGAAGGCTTTTTCCAGCCGGCGGGAAAACCGGAGCCACGTTATGGCGTTGTGGGTGCCGGGCATCCCGAAACATATTAATATGCTGAAATAATACCGATTACCAAGCCTGTTCGTTGTAATGCGCCTTTGGAGGGCTTATTTTACGCTACCGGGGTTCTCCAAGGGCCGAATCAGGAATTTATCCACCAGTGGATGAATTCAACCCCAGGAAGGGCCGCGGTGCGCATAAGGCCCGTTTTTTTAGCCTTATGCGTCTTTATCCGACTAACCAAGCAAGGAGATCATAAAATGCGTGCAGTAGGATATTCGAGATATGGCGGCCCCGAGGTTCTTGAAATATATGACCTCCCCGAGGTTCATGCGGGACCCGGGCAAGTGCGGATCCGCAACTACGCCGCGACGGTAAACCCGGTGGACACCATGTTTCGCGCCGGGATGCTGGCCGAGCGGCAAAAAGACATTTCACCCCCTTATATCCCGGGCATGGAAGCCTCCGGTGTGGTCGATGAGGTTGGTGCAGGCGTGACGATGGGCCTCAAGGCGGGGGATGCGGTTATCGCCATCGTGACTCCCCGTGGAGACCATGGCGCGTATCGCGAGCAGCTTGTCGTCAGCGCGAAATCGGTGGCCCCGGTGCCCTCCGGAAAACCATTTACGGAAGCCTGCACTCTGCCCATGAACGGGCTGACGGCGCGACGCTCGCTGGATCTTTTGAACCTGTCCGCCGGTCAGACGCTGGCTGTGACCGGCGCGGCAGGCGCCTACGGCGGCTATGTCATCCAGCTTGCCAAGGCGGATGGACTGGTGGTGATTGCCGATGCGTCCGAAAGAGACGAGGAGCTCGTCAAGTCGCTTGGCGCCGACATCGTGGTTCGCCGCGGCGACGGCGTGGCCGCCAGGTTCCGCGAGCATTTTCCCGACGGAGTCGATGGCCTGGCCGATGGGGCGGTGCTCAATGAGCTTGTGGTTCCCGCCGTTCGCGACGGCGGCGCCTTCACGTCCGTGCGCAATTTTGCCGGCGAACCGCAGCGGGGCCTCAAATTCTCAAAAACCTTTGTCTTTGACTACAGCGACAGATTCGACAAACTCGACCGGCTGCGCCAGCAAGTCGAAAACGGCACCCTGACCTTAAGAGTTGCCGCGACCTACCCCAAGGAACGGGCCTCAGAGGCGCACAAGCGGCTCGAGGCGGGCGGGACCAGAGGCCGCCTCGTCATCGAGTTTTAAACGCTTGAGACACAGGCGCGTCTGGTCTTGGCCCAGATTGCGCCAGCATGATCGCTTCTAGTCTTTGGCGTTTAGCCGGCGACATGGAGAAACGCCGGGTGAAGCCATATCGATAGCAAGTACAAAAGAGGCATCCAGGATGCCATGGGCAAATTCGAGCGTCAGCGCCCAACGTCATGTTGGGCGCTGGACGCTCATTTTAGGATTGCCAAGAGGCAGCGGCTTGATGTTGTTCAGAGCGTCCGACTCCGATTCCTTGGCGAAATAAAGACCCCATCTTAGCTGAACATTCATCCAGAAGTCAGCCGATACTCCAAAGACCTGTGCAAGCCTTAGGGCTGTGCCAGGGGTAATGCCACGCCTCCCGTTGATGATTTCATTTATGCGCTGATAGGGAACGTTAATGGCATTGGCCAAATCTGGCTGCGTTATGGCGATCGGCCTCAAAAACTCCTCCAGCAGCATTTCCCCGGGATGGGTTGGTGCCCTATCGGTAGGTATCCGTATCATTGTAACTCCTTAATGGTTTTACCTAAAAACGATAATCTACGATTTCAACATCGACCGGGCCATTCTCGGTCCAAACGAAACAAATCCGAGACTGATCGTTTATCCGGATGCTGTATTGCCCCTTTCTGTCGCCGGATAGACCATTTCCCCATTTCCATATTCTGTCAATAATGGAGCCCCCCTGGTTTTTTTCAAGAATTCAGATACACTGGAATTAGATTGACAGATCCGAAAACATGGGTGTATTTTGTACACTATCTGTAAAATATGATGGTATTTAAATGCAAGAAAGAGTAGTCCCCATGGAAAGAATGGCGGGAAAAAGACTCAAAGCATGGCTGGATAGTGACCGGCGAAAACCCC
>JBJKSK010000215.1:0-6401 GCA_046704125.1 Desulfobacterales bacterium
CATGCAAAACCCCAAGTGTTTTATATAAAGACAGAGAAGAGTCCGGCTACTCGCCCGCGGCGGTGGGTCTCTTGGCCACAAGGCTGAGGAAAACCGCAAGGATCAAGACTAGCCCTGACAGGTAAAATGCATGATTGAGACTTCCGGTCATGTCCTTGATGGTCCCGGCAAGCCGGGCCATGAAAAAGCCAAGGCCCCAGCCAAGAAACACCAACCCATAGTTGAACCCCAGGTTTTTGGGGCCAAAGAAATCCGCGGTAAACGAGGGTAGCAGAGCCAACCCGCCGCCATACTGCCAGTAAGCAATTCCCACGACTAAAAACAGGAGAAACACACTGCCACTGCTGATAACGACGGGCAAAAGAAAGAGGCACAGCGCCGAGACGATACAGTTTACGGTATATGCGTTGGATCGCCCGATTTTGTCCGAATACTGCCCCGTGCCCACACGGCCGCATGCATTCACAAGACCGCCGAAGGAAACCAGGATCCATGCGTTGGCAGCAAAGAAAGGAACGTCTTTGGCCGTCTTGGACAAAATACCCGCCGCATTGGCGATAATCAACAGGCCCGACTGGGTCGTACCGATAAACATGAGCACCAGGGCATAAAACTGCCACGTCTTGACCATATCGCGAGCCGCCCAATCGACGGTGGTCAGCGTGGCTTTCGCCGAAGCGTTGGTGACAGTTTTTACGGGTGCTGTGCCCGGGGGAACGTAGCCCTCGGGCGGCCAGGCCAGAAGCTGCCCGGCGATAATAACGACTACGGCAAAGAATATTCCCAGGATAACCCAGCTTCCGGAAATACTCACGCTGGAAATCAGATACCTGGCCAACGGCGCGATGTAGAGCGCAGCGCCGCCATAACCGCCAACCACCAAGCCGGCGACCAAGCCTCTTTTATGGGGACCGAACCACTTGAGAGCAGCAGGGGTAGGAGCGGCATACCCAATGCCCATGCCGATGCCACCCAGGATTCCAAATCCGATGATCAGTCCAGTATAGCTCTTCATCAACCCTGCAACGATACATCCGGCGGCTAGGAACAGTCCTCCAAGGGTGGCGCCCAACTTAGGACCGTACTTGTCCTGGATTCGGCCTCCGGGAATCATTAACAGGGCGAAAATGACGACGCAGAGAGAAAAAGGAGTCGCCGCTTCGGCGTTGGTGATATAGGTCCACCCCGCGTTTACTCCCGGCAGGTGTTGCCCCGCCTTTTCAACATCGATCAACTCCTTTGTCCAGACACTCCACGCGTACAAAATACCAAGACACAAGTTGATAGCAGTACCGGCGAAAGCAACAACCCAAGCCTTTCCGGGCACTTTTTCCGATGGTGCTGTCATGTTTTTCTCCTTTTCTGAACGCCTCGGGATTAAGGGGCCAATTCATCACAAAAAGAATGGTCCGGCACCACAAGACTGAACCCCGGCCGCCTTCGGGCTGACAATTGAATCTATTGGGCTCTGTCTCGTAAGGCAACAGCCTTGCCAAGGATGGCAAGCGTCTGCCACTTCGTTTGGTGCCGAAGATGGTGAATTTTTTACGAAACCGTCGAGAATAGAAATGCAATCACAATTCAATAAAGATACAGCTTAGATAGCCGATGAAAAACATCATCAAAGAAGGAAAAAGCGTTGAAATGCCGGGACTGTATCCGGGTCAGAGAGTCCCGTCTGCTGCAGGGTATCGGATACGCTTCTGAACCTGGGAAAGGCCGTTCCAATAAAACCAATTAAGAACCACCTGGTTTCTCCCACCTTCGAGTTTCACCCCCTTTCCATCTTATAACGTTTCACTTCCTTCAAAACCGCCTCACAGGTTTATGGCGAACAAAATAGAAATCCGAATTTGATTTTAAATTGCTATAATTGTCTCCTGACAAGTCCTGATTGCACGACTTGCTCAAAATATGGGGCAGGTGACGCTTTTGAGTCTTCTCCGGGCACCAGCCACCAGACCGTCTTTCCCATGCCGAGATGACGGATATGAATGAACAAATTCTTGCCTAAGGTTGGAAATGGACGTGAGGGTGTGGCGACAAGAAATCGCTTTTCGATTTTGAGTCTATATTACTAACAGTTGTCAAAGATGGTGTCAATGATAATTTTACGTTGTTTTTTGGTAAGTTAAGACACGAAACATCCCAATTTGGCAACTGCCATGGTCGGTTTGCTCGGATTATCTCAGTGGCGATTGCCGATTCTACGGTTTTGGCAACACCTGTATAGGAGGCCATGAGCACAAAATTTCACGCCATCGATTTGCCGCAAGAAGTTATTCCATTTCGCATTCAAGCCGGCTGCGCTGGCAAAAGCATTTACTTACGGACGCCGGGCTGTTGTCTTGAATACGAAATGGAATTATCCGAGGATGCCGTCACTTGACGCTGATCCTATCCTGGTTGTTCGCGAATATTTTTTCTCCGATACCCGACACGTTCATCAAGTCCTCAGGGGCTTTAAACGGGCCGTTTGCCTCCCGATACTTGACGATGGCTTCTGCGATTTTTTCGCCAACCCCTTTGAGTTGGACCAGTTCCTCGATCGAGGCCTTGTTGATGTTGATCCGGCCCTGATCCGAGGCCCAGGCCGCACCGGCCAACATCAACGCTGCGATGACCAGCACCAAAACGACTCCTTGTTTCGTCATGTTTTTCATAACGGGCTGTCTCCTTTTCTGTTAGGGGTTTAATCTGCCGTTTATTCCAAGTCGCATTCAAGCACCGGCCGGTTTATGGACTTTTCAGAGCTGTTCGCACACGTTGTGGCAAGCTCTTGAATGCAAAACGGAATTTGGCGGGTCAAGGCCGCCGCGGAAACACAGGAGTATACCGACTTTAGAAAGACACGAGAAAGCAGGCAGAGGAAATAACGAAATCCAGAGGCAAATGGCTAAAGACAGGAATCGTCGACAGGTGATATTCTTATTAACATATCTGATTCGTTGGATTTCCGTCAAGATCTTTTTTTAAAAAACCATCAGGCGTGGTTTCTCCCGGGATAAGGCAACCGGCTGGTCCAGTGGCGAATCCAATAGCAGCACCCTCATCCTTGACAATTCATTGGTTTTCGGGCTAAAGCGGTCAAGACTGCGAAATCATCGATGCGGACCGGCGTCCTGAAACACTTTTGGCCGCCCGGCTGCCGCCGGTAATCAGGGGGATCTTTAGGTCAACATCTTATATCGAGGGCCCGCATGCCACCTGAAATTCAGGACGCGACTTCCAAGGAGGCCCTCATTGTTGGCGCCTCGTCTGGAATCGGAGAAGCTTTGGCCCGGGTGCTGGACAAAAACGGTTACCGGCTGACCCTGGCCGCCCGGAGCACCCAGCGGCTCCAAGCGCTGCAACAGAGCCTGAGCCGGAACTCGCAGATAAGCACCGTGGACCTCACCCGTCCTGCCCAGGCCATGGAACAACTCACCGATCTGATGAAATCCATGGAAAAGGTGGACCTTGTGGTGATCACCGCCGGGGTGGCGGTGCTGAACCGAAATCTGGACTGGGAGGCGGAAAGACAAACCGTGGCGGTTAACGTCGATGGGTTTGTGGCCGCCACCAACGCGGCGTTTCATGCCTTTTGCAGCCAAGGCAGCGGACATCTGGCAGCCGTATCTTCGGTGGCCGCCATCCGGGGCAGCGGGCGGGCTCCGGCCTACAACGCGTCCAAGGCGTTTGTTTCCAACTACCTGGAAGGCCTTCGGTTCAAGGCACGGATGATGCGCCTGCCCCTTTTTGTCACGGATATCCGTCCCGGATTTGTCGCCACCCCCATGCTCCAGGGCGCTCACCTACCCTGGGTGGCTACCGCCGAGACAGCCGCCGTCCAAATTTTCCGGGCCCTTGTAAAAAAACGAAAAACCGTCTATGTCACCGCCCGGTGGCGCCTGGTGGCCTGGCTGCTTAAGCTGGCCCCGGAAGCGCTGTGCACCCGGTTCGGCTGAAACCCCATCATAGCCACCATAGTAAAGGCCGACAACGGCCGGCCGCTCTCCTGCCGCGGCAAAACAAACCCCGGCTGGCCTGGGTGCCGGGAAAACCCGGCTGTTCCCGCTATCGCCTCAAGGCCTTCCCGGTAAACCGGCCGGGACCAGTTCCGAATCACCAGCAAGTTGAGGCAACGGCGAAAAGAGGCCCAGGCGCCCATGAGTGTCAGGCCGGCCCGGATCGAATTTTTCAAGCCCGGTCAATGGACGGGGTTTTCCCCTGAAGCTAAAGGTTGAAAGACAACTCAGTTTCTGGGAAAGCGTTGCTGTAAAATCTGTTCGATGACCGATTTTTCAAAGGTATATTTAGTATTGCAGTTATGGCAGCGGATCTCGACAGGAAAGGGGCCGTTGGCTTGGAGATCCTGAAGTTCTTCCAGAGGCAGCATAAGCAGCATGGTGCGCACCCGATCCGGCCGGCAGTGGCACATGAACTCCACCCGGCGGCTGCCCAGGAAACGGGGACGCAAGCTGCCGAAGGCTTCTGTAATAACGGATTGGGCATCCTCGTCTCCTGAAAACAGGACACCCAGTGATGGCAAACCGGCCACCAGGGTCTCGATTCTTGCCACCAGGCAGTCCGCTGCGCCGGGCAGCGCCTGGAGAAACAGCCCCCCGGCACCGGAGACCTGGCCATCAGCGTCAAATTGAATGCTGAGCGAAAAGGCCGTGGGCGTCTGCTCGGAGGTCAGATGGTAATAGGCCAGATCCTGGGCGATATTGCCGTAAGCCAGAGCCACCTTTCCGGTAAAGGGCTGTTTTCCGTCTTGCAGGTAGCGGGTCACGGACAGAAACCCCGCCCCGAAAAATGGCGACAAATTAAAATCGGTCAATGGCGTTTCCACAGGAATGGGAACGTTTTTCAGATAACCCCGCACCTCGCCAAATGCATTGGTTTCCACAGATACGCCTTGGATGCAACCCGTACAGTCGATTTCAAGGCTGATGCGGTCTTCTCCCTTGAGATTGGCCGACATCAAGCCGCAGCCCAGGTAGGCATGGCCCAGCACGAGGGTTTCCAGCACCCCCAATTCGTGGTTTACCCGCATCTCATGGACCATCCGGGTGGCCCGCAGCACCACGCCGCGCACCGAACCATCGGCCAGCACGAAGTTGTGAAGCCGGTCCTTGGCATGGTCCATAAGACGCTTTTTGAGGCTGTCGCCGTATATTTTCTTCTTGATCATTTCGCTGAATCGTCTGCGGGCTTCTCACGCGGATCTAATACGGCTGCTAGCGGAGAGGTTCGCGACATGGTCATAAACGGCACCGGATCCGATACATCCATGGGTGCTTTTTTCCATCGCACATAGGCCGCCAGGGCAAATACGGCACTTCCGGAAGCCAGAAAAAAATACAACCCCTCCGGCCCCAGTCGCTGCATCATGGCTGAGGCGAGCACCGGCCCGAAAAAGGCGCCCACGCCGTAAAAAAGAATCAGGGCCGAACTGGCCGGCACGACATCTTTGGGGGCGACCAGGTCGTGGGTCAACGCCACGGACACGGGATAGAGGGTAAAAACCATACCGCCGTAGGCAATGGCCAACATAAAGAGCAAAAATCGCGAATTGCCAGAAAACAAGGCAATCGATAGGCTGATGGCGGAAACGGCGGTGCTGATACAGGCCAAAAAACGGCGGCGGTCCAAGCGATCGGAAAAGACACCCACGGGCCACTGCAGCACCAACCCGCTAAAAATGGTGATACTCATAAACCAGGCCACGTCAGTCACGGGCAGGCCGCTTTTTAAGGCAAACACGGGGCCCATGGCGTAAAAGGACCCGTTGAGCAATCCGGCGGTTAAACAGCCGGCCATACCGATGGGCGCCTGGCGAAAAAGTCCGACGATATTGAGCTTGATCCGCTGTGGCATCCTGGGATTGACCGATCGGGTGGCCACCACGGGCACCAGACACAGCGAAAAAAGGATGCCGGCCATCAAAAAAAAGTCGGGCCCCCGGATGTCGGCCAGATTCAGCATGAACTGGCCGATTCCCATCCCGAGATAGTTGAGAATCATGTAGATGGAAAAGACCCGGCCGCGGTTGGACGGCTCGCTGACTTCGTTCAGCCAGCTTTCCACCACCATGAACAACCCAGTCATGGCAATGCCTGTCACAAACCGAAGGCCCCCCCAGCTCAGCGGGGAAATATACAGGGCGTGAAGCATGACGGCCGCGGTGGTCACGGCGGCAAAGGCGGCAAAGGCCCGGATGTGGCCCACCCGCTGGACCAGGCCCTGGCAAAACAGGCCCCCCACGACCAGCCCTGCATAATAGGCGGCCATGATCAGGCCGGTGATTTGCTGGGAAAAGCCCTGGAGCGTCATGCGAAGACTGAGAAAGGTGCCAAACAGCCCGCCGCCGATCATCAACAGCAATACGGAGGCAAACAGTGCCGAAAACGTCGTCA
>JBJKSK010000216.1:0-4917 GCA_046704125.1 Desulfobacterales bacterium
TATGTCAATGACCCCACCATCATCTCCCGGCACAACCGGATGGTCGCCCTTAATGTGGCCATGGCCATGGATCTGACCGGCCAGGTGGCCGCCGATGCGCTTCCCTATAACCATTTTTCCGGAATTACGGGCATGGCCGACTTCATCCGGGGAGCGTCCCAGTCCGAAGGGGGCAAGTCCATCATGTTGATCCCTTCCACGGCCGAACAGGGCAAAAAAAGTCGGATTGTGCCGGTGTTAGACGACATGGCCGTGGTGATTCCCAGGGGAGAAGCCCATTATGTGGTGACCGAGTATGGTGCGGTGAACCTTTTTGGCAAAAGCCTTCAGGAGCGTGCCGTGGCCATGATCAGCCTGGCCCATCCCGATTTTCGGGATGAGCTGTTTTTCGAGGCCAAGAAATTGGGCCTGGTTGGCGAAGAGCGAAATCTAAGGGAGTCCATTCACGCCGTCTATCCGGTCAAACTGGAAGAGACCCGGGAAATCGACGGTGAAACGGTGACCATCCGTCCCTCCAAACCCGTGGATGAGCGCCGGATCCACGAACACTTTTACAGCCTCGACAAGGAAGATATTATCTCCCGGTTTTTCCACGAGAAAACCACTTTCCTGCGCGACGAGGTGGAAAGCATCTACCAGATCGACTATATCAAGGATCTGACCCTGGTGGCCATTGTGGGCGAATTTGGTTTCGGCAAAGTGGTGGCCGTGGGCGAATACCTCCTGGAGCCCACCAAGAACATGGCCGAGGTGGCCTTTTCCGTCAGCAAACAGTTTCAGGGAAAGGGCCTGGGTCGGATTCTCATGCGCAAGCTGTGCGAGGCCGCCCGGGAAAACGGCATCTCCGGGCTCATGGCATTTACCTCGCCGTCCAACCAGGGCATGATTCGTCTGTTCAAATCCCTGCCATTTAAAATCCGGACCGTTTTCGACGGCGATACCTTGACGCTAAGCTGCCGTTTTGACGAATTTGCCTGAGCGTGATTCGATTTGAAACCCGGGATTGACCCGATTCTACCATAACCGTTACGGAGTGTTGCATGCCCAAACACAAGGTTGTTTTTCTTCCCCACCAACGCGAAATCACCGTCGAAGATGGCCAGAGTCTGATCCGAGCGGCCTTGGAGGCCCGAGTTCATGTGAATGCCTCCTGTGGAGGGGAAGGCATTTGCGGAAAATGCCGGGTGATTGTGGAATCCGGCACGGTGCAGGGCGGTATCTCGGAAAAACTGGACGCCAAAGATATTCAAAAAGGCATCCGGTTGGCCTGCCAGGCTGCGGTGAAAAGCGATCTGACCGTTCGGATTCCCGTGGATTCGGCCGTCGACACCAGTGTGCTCAATGTCGTTTCCACCCCGCGAACCACTGCTCGTATCCGGCAGATGAACCTCGATGAACTCAAGGAGCAGGGACTGTTTTCACCGCCGGTGGAAAAAATTTTCCTGGAATTGCCCCCCCCAACGATCCAGGACAACCTGCCGGACATTTCCCGGCTGATCAGCTTCATGACCGCCCGGCACAAGGAACACCGGCTGGAAGTGGATTTGTCGGTGATTCGAAAGGTGCCAGATGTGCTTCGCGCCGAGGGCTTCCGGGTAACGGCCACCGTGGCCCGGCCGGTTCGAGCGTCGGGAAAAAACCGGATCATCGATGTACAGACCGGCGACACGACACAGCGCAACTTTGCCATCGCCATGGACATCGGGACAACGACGGTCTTTGGACAGATCATCGATTTGAAAACCGGCGAGGCGGTCGCCCAGCACGGTGAATTCAACGGCCAGATCAGCTATGGCGAAGATGTGATCACCCGCATCGTTTACGCGGAAAAACCCGGTGGTTTGGATAAGATCAACGAGGTGGTGGTCCTAACCATCAACAAGATCATCGGCAAGCTCATCCGCCAGTCCAGGGTGGGTCTGCAGGAAATTTCATCCATAACGCTTGCGGGAAACACCACCATGACCCAGCTTTTTTTGCGGATCAATCCCCGCTACATCCGCCGTGCTCCCTATGTGCCGGCTTCCACTTTGTATCCGCCCATCCGGGCCGTGGATCTGGGCCTGGCGCTGGGCGAGCACGTCACGGCCTTGGTGTATCCGGGGGTATCCAGTTATGTCGGCGGCGACATCGTGGCCGGGGTCATGGGATCGGGGTTGTATCGTACCGAAAAACTCACCCTGTTTATGGATATCGGCACCAACGCCGAAATCGTCATCGGCAACCGGGACTGGATGGCCTGTGCGGCGTGCTCGGCCGGGCCGGCTTTCGAAGGCGGCGGCATCAAGTTTGGCATGCGTGCGGCCAAAGGGGCCATCGAGGATTTTTCGGTAGATCCGCTGACCTTGGAACCGATGAACATGACCATCGGAAATGTCCGGCCCAAAGGCATCTGCGGCAGCGGCTTGATCACGATGGTGGCCACGATGTTTGAAACCGGCATTATCGACAGCCGGGGCAAGTTCGACCGGGAGTTGAACACCCCCCGCATTCGACAGGAACAGGGCGTTTACGAGTATGTGCTGGCCTGGGCGGACGAGACTCAGGTTGACCGGGATCTGGTGCTTACCGAAATCGATATCGACAACCTGATTCGGGCCAAGGGCGCCATCTACAGCGGGTGCCAGACGCTGCTCACCGAGGTGGGAATGGGCATCGGCGATATCGAACAGATCATTCTCGCCGGCGGTTTCGGCAGCTACATCGACCTAGATAAAGCCATGACCATAGGACTGCTTCCTGAAATCGATGCTTCCCGGGTGACCTTTATCGGAAACGGCTCTTTGCTCGGCGCCAAGATGAGTTGTCTGACCAACCGGATCCGGCGCGACGTGGTCGAGGTGGTTCGGAAAATGACCAACTTCGAACTGTCTGAAACCGCCTCCTATATGGATAACTATGTGGCGGCCTTGTTTTTGCCGCACACCAACATGGATCAGTTTCCCAGGCTCAAGGCCCGGATCGAGAAGCGCAGGTATATCAGAAATTGAACGAAATTCAGTTACAACTCACTAATTTAATTGATTACATCTATTGACAAACAGTTCGACACCATATAGGAAAATAGTTTGCGCAAAGGACGCCGCGTTCATGCGGGGTGAGCGTTGAATTCAGGACTGGCCCCCGTAAGTGTTATCGCGCCGGTTGACCACGAGGCCATCATCGTGACCTGGCAGATGTGGCTTGACCCTGGTGATGAAACACGATCGGGTTTCTTCGACGACCTTTGTGCTCCCCTTACTCGATTTGCGCACACAACATGGTCCTTTTCCTGCCAAGCAGGTACATATTGACTCCAACGTTGACAGATATATCAATTAGGAAAGGAGGGCTGACCGATTCGGTGAAGCCGGGAGACCGGGCTGTTTTGTTCCCTTTAGGTCGATAGCAACCTCAATCGAATTTTTTACTAATAAGGAGGTAACATTGGGCTTCGAATTTTACAAAGAATCCTATACCGGCGTTATCAAGGACATCTCCATCGGAAAGGGCGACAAGGCCGTTGTCGTCGGGGGCGAGACGTCCTACCCGTTTTATCAGTTCGAGGGCAAGGTGCCCCACAAGCCCAGAATTGCCATGGAGATCTGGGATATAAAACCGGAAGAGTGGCCCGAAGCGGTCCTGGCGCCCTTTGCCGACGTGATCGGAGACCCCGCGGCCTGGGCCAAGAAATGCGTCACGGACTTTGGTGCCGAACTTATCGTGTTGCAGCTCAAGAGCACCGATCCCAACGGGGAAAATGCCACTCCGGAAGCGGCTGCAGCGACGGTGAAAAAAGTCCTGGGGGCCATCGATGTGCCTTTGATCCTCTGGGGCACGGCCAACTACCAAAAAGACGAGGAGGTCCTGAAAAAGATCGCCGAAGAATGCCAGGGTGCCAACCTGACCATGGGCCCCGTGGAGGATAAAAACCACAAGGGTATCGGCGCCTCTGCCATGGGCTACGGGCATACCATCATCTCATCTTCTCCCATTGACGTGAACCTGGCCAAACAGGTCAACATACTGCTTGAAAACCTCGGCATGCCCATGGACCGGGTGCTCATCGATCCGACAACCGGCGGTTTGGGCTACGGCATGGAATACTCCTACTCGGTCATGGAACGGCTCCGGATGGCCGCCCTCGTCCAGGGCGATGACAAGCTGCAACTGCCGGTCATCAACAACCTGGCAAACGAAATCTGGAAGTGCAAGGAAGCCAAACAAAGCGCGGCCGATGCCCCCATTCTGGGTGATCCCGAACGGCGCGGGATCCTCATGGAAGCCGTCGGGGCGGTGACCTACCTGATGAGCGGCTCCGATATCCTCATCATGCGCCATCCCGAGGCGATCCGGATGGTGCGCCGCTTTATCGATCTGCTCATGGCCGGTGGCTCGGCAGCCGACGTGGCCGGCATTGCCAAGGCATTGACCGGGGCCAATATCGACTATGCCGCCCTGGCACCCGAACCGGATCTTACCATCGAAGAGGAAGCCGCCAAGAAGGCCCCTGCACCCGCTGCCAAGGAAGCCCCCAAGGCGGCCGCCGCCGCTGCCAAGCCAGCTGCCGCCAAACCGGCCGCTGCACCGGCTGCCGAAGCCAAACCCGCCGCACCGGCTACACCGGCGGCACCGGCCATAGACCCGGCGGCCCAGGCCGCTGCGCAAGCCAAGGCCAAGGCAGAGGCCGAAGCAGCGGCCAAGGCGGCCGCGGAAGCCAAGGCCAAGGCAGACGCCGAGGCCAAAGCCAAGGCTCAAGCCGCTGCCAAAGCCCAAGCCGAAACCGAAGCCAGGGCCAAGGCCGAAGCCGAGGCCAAAGCCGCCGCCGACGCCGCGGCCAAACGAGAGGCCGAGGAAGATGCCATCCGGCAGCAGCGCGCCAAGGAACGGGAAGCCCGCCTGGCCGAAAAACAAGCCGCCCCGGATACGGCGGTTTCC
>JBJKSK010000217.1:0-4684 GCA_046704125.1 Desulfobacterales bacterium
CGGAAAAGCTGTGGTCCAGTGAAATCGATAGAGGCCAGATCGAGCAGGTGTTGCTCAACATCCTGGTCAATGCCGGACATGCCATGGCCGTTGGCGGCGACATCTTTCTTTCCACTGAAAACATCACGCTTTCCGGCGAGTTCGTGAGTGCCTTCGATCGGCCGCCGGGTCGCTACGTGCTGATTTCCATCCGGGATACGGGAACCGGAATGGACGATGAGGTCAAACAACGTGCCTTCGAACCGTTTTTCACCACCAAGGCCATGGGCCGGGGCACCGGGTTGGGTTTGACCTCGGCCTACGGCATTGTCAAAAACCACCATGGCATCATCGATCTGTTCAGCGAAAAGGGGTGGGGAACCATTTTTAGGATCTTTCTGCCCGCATCGCCGCGAAAACACGTGGTTGAACAAGCCACGCCACCGGCGGTTGTCAACGGCAGAGAAACCCTTCTGTTGGTCGA
The DNA here is from genome assembly GCA_046704125.1 of Desulfobacterales bacterium. Classification (GTDB taxonomy): domain Bacteria; phylum Desulfobacterota; class Desulfobacteria; order Desulfobacterales; family JBJKSK01; genus JBJKSK01. The sequence goes on from JBJKSK010000217.1 coordinate 464, forward strand.
TGACGAAACGGTCATTCTTGAAGCCGGGGGGCAGTTGCTCGAAGCCCTCGGCTATCGCGTCTTTTTATCCGGAAGCGGTCGCGAAGCTCTTGGCGTCTTGCGGGACCATCGGGATGAAATTCAACTGGTGATCCTGGATATGATCATGCCGGAGATGGATGGAGAGGCGGTCCTTTGCCAGTTAAAACAGATCAATCCGCAAATCAAGGTGCTGCTGGCCAGCGGTTACGGCCTGGAAGGGCGAGTGGCCGATATCGTTTCGCGTTGTGACGGCTTTATCCAGAAACCTTTTGATTACGGTCAGCTATCCGTAAAGGTGCGTGAGATTTTCCGGGCTCACTAGGCTCAAGTTTTACTTTGCAGCCGGGATTCGACCTGCCGGCGGCAGGAGGCATACCCTTGAGTGATCAGGGAAATGAGACTGTCCAATTCGCTTTGTTCGGTATCGATGGTCAGATGTTGATCTTCGGGGATTTCCACGAGTGGTGAAAAATCGGCCACGAAGTGGGGCAGATGGGCCTCGCGGGCATCGGAAATCCCCGGAAGACGCTCTCTGGCTTGCAGTCGGGCGCGGATGGATTCTAAATCTGCCACGCATTCGGCAAAGACCACGCTCGCATCCAGATCCCCGGGCAGTTGTCTTGCGGCTTCACGCCATTTGCCCTTGGAAAAGGTGGCGTCCAGAATCACCGATCGGCCTGATTTGAGATGATCCTGAGCCTTGGCCAGCATGCGCACGTAAACCCTGTGGCGCTGGCTTTCCCCGTACAGGCCCTCGGCAAATGCCAGTTGCGAAGACTTGGCGCCCGCCGCCCGAAGCCGGTCTGAGGCGATGGAGACGATGTTTAGACTTTGGGCCAGTTTGCTGGAAAGGGCTGACTTACCGCTGGCCGGAAGCCCGCAAAAAACCCACAGCACCGGTCGGCTGAACTGAATCGCATACCGGTAGGCCAATTCGTGAAACCGACGGATTTCTCCCAGCGTTTCTGTCTGCCTGGTTTTTTCGCGGTGCCGGAGACACAGCACTTTCAACCGGACCACGGCGCGATAGGACGCATAAAAATCCAGCATTAAAAACAAACCCGGATCCCGGGCCGCTTTCAGATAGGCGGCAAGCATGGCGAGGCTTTTTTCCGGATACCCCCGCGATTCCAGATCCATGTGCAGAAAGGCCAGGTCGCCGGCGGCATCTCCATAACGGAATCGATCGTTGAACTCGATGCAGTCGATGATCTGGATGCCGTTGACAAGATACACATGATCGCAGCGAAGGTCCCCGTGACCGTCGCGAATGCGGCCGTCTGCCACCCGCTGGTCGAAACGCCTGGCATGCGTCTGAAGAAACGTTCGGCTCACCTGACAGATGAACTCCCAGCGCTGGGCATCCAGAAGCTCTGCGGCAAAGGGAGTGATCTGACGAAAATTTTCCTCCATATTGTGCCCGATGATCTCACAGCTGCCAAACCTTGCGATATCGGGCTGTCTGGGTGCTGAAAGATAAAATTGGGCAAGCTTTTCTCCCAGGCGGACCATCTGTGCCGGTTCGACCCGGTTTTGCTCCAGACGATGCTGGAGGCTGTCTCGATCATCAAGCTGGCGCATGACCACGGCGTAATCTATCACGGGGCCGGTTCCGCCGATGCAAATGAGTCCCTGGCAATTACACACGGGCAGCACGTTGTGGTAGATGCCGCAGCTAAGTCGCTGGTTGAGTTCGATTTCCCGCAGGCAGAATCGATGCCGGTCGGAGAGCCTGCGAAAGTCCAGAAAACCGAAATCCACCGGCTTTTTAAGCTTATAGACCCAATTCCCGGTTAGAAAGACAGCAGAAATATGGGTTTCGATGCACCGGATCTCACTTACCGGATGGGGATAGGCCTGCGGCCGCATGAGCCCCTGACAGACGGTGTCAAAGGAGATCATGGGATGATCAGTACCTTGGCGCCCCGGATGTGGCGCTGGTTCAAGTCCACGAGGGCCTCGTTGGCTCCTTCCAGGGGATAGGCCTGGATTTCGGGCCGGATCGGAATCTGCGCGGCCACGTCCAGAAACGCCGCCACGTCCTGGCGGGTCACATTGGCCACGCTCTGGATACTTTTTTCCATCCAGATATGCCGGGGGTAGGAGATTTTGGTCAGCCAGTGCTGATCGGTGTTTATCTTGCCGATGGCATTTATGACCAGCCGGCCTCCCGGGGCGAGATTGTCCAGGGCGCAGACCACTGGTTTCCACGCCGGGGTGGTATCTATGATGGCATCAAGCGCTTCAGGGGCCTTGGCTTCGGTGTCTCCGGCCCATACCGCGCCCAATTGCCGGGCAAAGTCTTGCTCGGTGACATTTCGGGCGAACACAAAGACTCGGGTCGATGGAAGGCGGTGTTGCACCATCTGGAGCACCAGGTGCGCCGAGGCGCCAAAGCCTGTCAGCCCCAGGCGCTTGCCGTCGGCGATCCCTGACAGACTCAGGGAACGGTACCCGATGGCCCCGGCACACAGCAGGGGAGCGGCTTGCGTATCGGTAAAAGACGAGGGAATCCGGCAGGCGAAATCCTGCGGGGCAACCATATATTGGGCATATCCGCCGTTGACGTCGCGGCCTGTGGCCACAAAATCGGCACACAGATTTTCCCTTCCGGTCTGGCAAAAGATACATTTGCCGCAGGCCGAATAAATCCAGGCCACCCCGACGCGTTCGCCCAGGACAAAGCGCGTGGCGCCATCCCCGACAGCATCCACTATGCCGACGGCCTGGTGTCCCAAGACTACGGGCAGCCGGGGGGGCGGGGTGCGTCCCTCGATTTCGTCTAGTTCCGTGTGGCACACGCCGCAAGTCCTGACCCGAATCCGCAGTGCCCCAGGGCCTGGCTGGGGGGTGGCCATGTCGGACATCGCCAGGGGAGCCGGATTTTGGGTGATGGGAGCAATGCGGTTTAGGACCATGGCTTTCATGGCGGTCTCCTGAGATGAAAATTGGCTGGAGAGGCAGCCTGTTGGAGCAGGGACGCGGGCCTGTCACTCCATGGCTTTATCTCTGACGGTTTGTGAACTAAAGGCACCGTTGCCGTGGAAGTTGAGCACATGAGTGATGCATTTGGGAATTTCTTCCCGGCGATGCGTCACATAGAGCAGATGGGTGCCGTTTCGTGTGCCGATCAGATCGATCAAGGTGTTTACCCGGCGCCGGTTTTCCGGGTCCAGACCCTGGCACGGCTCATCCAGAATCAGCAGCAGCGGGTCCTTGACCAGTGCCCGGGCAATGAGCAGCAGTCGTCTTTCCCCATTTGACAGGGTATCAAAAGCTCGATGGGCCAAGGCTTGAATGCCCAATTGATGGATCCAGGCTGCTGCCCGGTCTTTTTGTGCAACGGAGGCCTTGCGGTAAAGTCCGATGGAATCAAAAAAACCCGAGGCCACCACCTCCGCTCCGGTGGCAGCCACCTGGTAGCCCGTCTGCAGGCGCTGGGAAACCACGCCGATGCGCTGACGGATTTCCCGGATGCTTTCTCCGGAACCCTTTTTCCGGCCAAATAAGTAAATTTCGTTGGCATAGCTTTGCAAGTTGTCACCGGTGAACAGTTCCAGGAAGCTGGATTTCCCGGAACCGTTTGGGCCCATCAGTGCCCAGTGCTGGCCGCGTCGAAGCCTCCAGTTGAGTCCGTGGAAAATCCGTTGGTGGCCATAGCTTACCGCTCCCTTTCGGACCTCAACGAGGATGTCATGCGGGCAATCCTCGGGGACATGACGCGGCGCGGGCCATGCCGCCGTGTCGACCCCGGGCGATTTTGGGTAAAGTCTTGAAATATTTTCCAGTGTCAAAACCGATTCCCGGGGACCGGATAAGATTAGGCGGCCCTCTTTTAATCCGCACACGTGGGTGACGCCTTTGGGAATCTCGTCGAGGCGGTGGGTAACCAGAATCATCGGGATGCGGTTGCTGATCAAATCTTCGATGGTGGACGCCACACGTTTTCTCGCATCAATATCCAGTCCTTCATAGGGTTCGTCGAGAATCAGCAGGCTGGGGCAACGCATCAGTGCCCTGGCGATAAGTGCTTTTCGCATCTCTCCTGAGGAAAGGTATCGGATGGGCCGGGTGAGCAACGATTCGAGCTGCATCAGGGCCACTATCCGGTTGCTTTCGGGTGGTCCGCCGCGCTTTCCCAAAAGATGCTCGACGGTGAGAAAATCGCCAAAACACGACGAAAATTCGCGAGCCGTGTCC
>JBJKSK010000218.1:0-6105 GCA_046704125.1 Desulfobacterales bacterium
AATACCCCCAGAACCCGATGGATGCAAACAACAACACCATCATCACCCGCTTGATCAATCTGTGATTCACTGTCATGTTCCCCCTCCTTCCGTGTTGGGTCACGTTTGATCATGAATAGGATATCTATTGTCCATTCCAGGATCGGCAATTTTGTGCGAGTTCAAGGCGGGCGGACGATTGGAACCGGAGGAATAGCTCGGCTATTTCGAGGATTCCAATCGATCGCCCAACGCAGAAATCGCGGAAAAGGGCCATCCTGGGACGGGCACTCAGTCACCGGTGCTCAGGTGCATATACATGGACTGGATGCCCAATCGACCCGGGCCCGTAAAGCGATTGGTGACAAGATTCATTCCGGCGAGGAGCCCGGTGGACAGCCGCTGGACATTCGTTTCCATGCGAACCGACGGGTCCTTGTAGAGCCATCCGCCCGGCTCGACGTCGATCTGTTCTCCCGGTGCGAGCACCCGCTCGAAGACATTGCCGTATCCGTGCAACCAGAGAATCCCCTCCCCGCCGATGGCATGGAATTTGTCGATGAAAAAGCCGGTTCCGCCGAAGAGCATGTTGGCAACGCCCTTCACCCGCTCGAACGTATAGTCGACGTTCCCGGTGGCGGCGAGGAACTGATGCTCGCGCACATGCATGCTCTGTCCCTGCTTTAGGTGCATGCCGAAGACATGGCCGGCCCCGTCCCGGCTGAAAGCGATCTGCCCGTGGCCTTTGGCCTCGGTCACAAAGATCTGGATGCCCGCCACCATGCGCTTCATCATGCCCTTCATTGGGCGAACGCCGATGACGACGCTCGGATGTTTCCATAGCAGGATGTGGTGTTCGAAATAAATGCTCTGCCCGTCCGACAACTCGACGGTCAGGGAGGTAACGAGTTCCCCATCCACATGATAGGTCACCCCGGCAAACGTCTCGTTCTGCACACTGGTATTCATGAGCACGGGTCTTTGCATCGTTTCGTTCCTTTCCGCGGTTCGGTATCAGCATCCATCGCATGAACAGGGAAGTCGCTCGGGTCGGTGGGGGTGAAGACATGTTGTTATATCGTAAGGGTCCCTTCCAGATAGAGGGCCGCCTTGCCGGAAATCCGAACCCGATCCCCGTCATCCCGGCAAAACAATTCCCCACCGCGTTTCGAGACCTGAAAGGCGTGCAGATCTTTCTTGCCAAGGACCGACGCCCAATAGGGAATCAACACGCAATGGGCGGAGCCGGTGACCGGGTCCTCGGGAACGCCAACCCGCGGCCCGAAAAATCGGGAGACAAAATCGCTTCGATCCCCCGGAGCGGTAACGACGAGCCCGCGGCAATCGACCCGCTCCAATTCATGAAAAACAGGCGCCGTCTCTTGAACGGCCCGTTCGTCATCCAATACCACCATCAGGTCTTCGGCGGAACCGAATACCTTTTGGGGGGTAACGCCCAGCGCTCGGTGGAGACCGTCGGGAGGCGTCCGAGCGTAAGCTGGCCGCGCCGGGAAGTCCATTTCAAGGAGGTCGCCCTGCCTTCGGACGATGAGGTCGCCGCTCTTCCGTGTCTGAAACCGGATGGCATCCGCGCCCCACCCGCGACAGACAAACTGCACGAAAGCGCTCGCCAGCGTCGCATGACCGCAGAGCGCCACTTCGGTCACCGGGGTAAACCATCGCAGTTCGAAGCCATCCTCGGCGGGCACGAGAAACGCCGTCTCCGACAAATTGTTTTCCGCCGCAATCGCCTGCATGCGGTTGTCATCAATCCACGCATCCAGAATGCAAACCGCCGCAGGATTGCCGGAAAACACTTCGGAAGTGAACGCGTCCACCTGATAAATGGGTATTTTCATTTCCTATCCCCAAGTGAAGAAAAGGCAGATTCCGTGACCTGAATTGAACAATTGCGGCCCGCGGGTTGCCGTGTCGCATCCGATATTGACGTCCGTGCGCGCTCAATCGATCTTGTGCACATGCACGTCTTGTTGCGGAAACGGAATACTGATGCCCTCGGCATCGAACCGCTTCTTGATCTGCTCTTGGATTGCAAAGAAGACGTTCCAGTAGTCGGTGGATTTGACCCAGGGCCGTACGGCGAAATTCACGCTGCTGTCGGCCAACGCCAGCACGCCGATCGTTGGCGGAGGATCCTTCAGGATACGCTCGTCCGCGGCCAAGATCTCTTCCAGGACTTTTTTCACCTTGTCGATATCGTCCCCGTAACTCACGCCGGCAACGATATCCACGCGCCGGGTTTCTTTCGCCGTATAATTGACGATATTGTCCCCCAACATCTTGGCGTTCGGCACAATGATCTTCTTGTTATCCCCCGATTTCATTTCCATTGTAAAGATGCCGATCTCCTCGACGACCCCTCCAACCCCCGCACCCTCGATATAATCGCCGACCTTGAACGGCTTGAAAATGATCATCAGCACCCCGGCCGCGAAATTCGACAAAGAGCCCTGCAGAGCAAGACCGATGGCCAGACCGGCGGCACCGATTACCGCGATAAAGGATGTCGTCTGCACGCCGAGCTGTCCCAGTGCGGCAATGACGACAAACACCATGAGGCCGACATAGGTCAGGCTTGACGTAAACGACACCAATGCCGCATCCGCGCGCATTTTCGTGAGCATCCGCCGGAGAATCGAACGGATGGCTTTGGCGGCAATCCAGCCGACGATCAAGATGACGATGGCGGCAATCACCTTCAACCCATACAGCGCGATCCATCCCTGCAGTTTGGATAATACCTGCCCCCAGTTCATTTGTTTTTCCTCCTTATGAAAGCGGTTCAGTGCAACCTGATAAAATTCATTTAAATTTCGAAAAGTTATCGATTACTAAAGAAACCTGCTGTTTTCTATCGCCAATTCCATGGGAATAAAACAAATACCGTTCACGGTCTTCTCCTCCCGTGCCCCGGCAAAGCCGATCCGGCGATACGCATCGAATGCATTGGGAGAGGAATTTACTGTAATTTTCTTGAGTTCCCGATTGCGTAGTCTGCATGTTTGAATGGCCCTTCGGACAAGCTCCTTCGCGATCCCTTGACGCTGATAGGCCTTCTCCACAAAGAGCAACGCGATGTGGCGATCGTCGCGCATTTCGATAACCCCGACCGTTTCTGCCCCGGATTCCGCCAAAACGATTGGGTTTCCGGACCGAAATCGATCTCCCAGCGCATTGACGTTGACGTATTTCCTGAATTCAGCGACACCTTCGTCAGAATACCGGGGAGCGATAAATTCGGCAAACACTTTCAGTACGAACTCAACGACACGCGCGTCTTCACCGGGATTCATCCCACGAAAAGTTATCTGCGTATCATCTGATTCCATTTGATGCGTTTCCTATCGCTATCACGAAGTGGTGATGCTCACGTTCGGCCCGATCATCACATCGTCGTCAATATCGAGCTCGCAAAGGTCATAAAAAGTGTAGTTCTGATTGACGAAAACTTTGCGCCCGACACGGATATCGCCTCTGTCGGAGGTGTAGAATGGGGGAATCAATAAAAAGCTGTCGTCCACCTTTTTGCTGATGAGATTGCTGAACAAGTCTCGAATTTCATCCGTGTCGTTGAACGTCGAACTATTCGCAAAAAATATTTGTAATTGATGGAAATATGTAACAAAAACTTATCACCAAAGGAACTAATATCTTAGAAATATCAAGCCGGGTTGATATTTGATCATTTTCTTTTTTTAGATAAGTCATTTGCCATACCAATCGCCAAATCCAAAAGCATGAATAAGAGATACTGAAACCAAATGCGAATCCACTACCACCACTTAATTCCTTTGCATAACATATTGATATGAAGCCAATTATTAAGAAAATAATTGTTAAAGCCAAATTGATTGTGTATAAAATTCTAGCATTGCCTGGTTCAATTTTTTTAAATTCATCTTGCCAATTGATCTTTTTAAACAACTGAGTATGATAAATGGCTATTACCAAAGTCAATCCCCCACCAATATAAATACTTATCAATGATGACATGGTAGTTGCCCCTTATAAGAAAACATATAGAATTAAAGCGAGATTATGAAATCGAAACGCACAAACTGATGAGCATCCCCTATTTCCCCATATTATCTATTGTTGATAGCCAATTTCACACCGAATCCAATAAGTGAAACTCCAGCCAGTCGAGAAGCAACCAAACGGAAGGATCGCCAGCGAGATAATCGTTTGGCTGCTGAATTGCCAACGAGCACCAAACATGTTTGGTATACAAAACTGATTGCGGTAACGTGCGCCATCAGCACCAGAAGTGTAATTGGCGTTGACTCTTTGCTAAGAAACAAGGGGAAAAAAGCCATAAAGAAAATGATGACCTTTGGATTTGTAAGGCTTACTGCCAGCGCTTGACGATAATATTTCCAGTCCCCGTTTTTTAAGACAATATCAGTAGTATCACTCGCCACCGGCGCGCGTAGTAGCCTGAACCCAATCCAGCATAAATAGGCAGCACCAATCCATTGCGCGCCAGCCAAAATATTGGGATATGCACTCAAGAGCGTTGCGAGACCAAGAACTGCCGCAAGCATGTAAATGAAATCGCCGGAGAGTGTGCCAAAGACGGCTTTCATCCCGCTGCCGATACCCTTTCGAGCGGTTGCATTGAGGATGGTAATGGTTCCCGCCCCCGGAATAAGTTGAAAAATCAGCACTGCTAAAATAAAACTGGTATAGTTTTGGATATTAAACATTTATCTCTCCATGTCGCCATTGATTTGCGGAGCCGGCGGGCAGGGGCTACCTGCGAAGGCCGACGTCAAAGGACTGGTTAGCGCTCTCCTCGCTATGCTGCAGAAGAGAGCAAGGGCAAGGGATCGACTTTTACATCTTTTCCCCAAAGTTTCGCGACTACTGATTCCACTCGGTCTGGTGTACCGCTCGTCCAAAACCGCTCAATTCCCTGGATTCCCCTACGCGACAGCAGGTCGCTGGTTTTCAGGCGACGGCAAAGTTCCCGCGCTACAGCAGCCGCTGGATCTATCAGCGATACGCCGGGGCCCGCTACCGCTCTGATCACTGAATGTAGAAAAGGATAGTGCGTACACCCCAGCACGATCGTGTCTGCGCCCCGTTCCACCAGTGGAGAGACGTAGCGCACCACCAATGTTTTGGTTCTGACACCGTCCAACTCCCCCTTTTCGACTTGCTCCACAAGTTCAGGGCAGGGTTGTAAGAGAATCTCGACGCCCTTGCCATATTTCTCCACCAAGCGCATGAAGCCCTCACTCGCAAGTGTCTGATTCGTAGCCAGTACACCGATCACACCCGATCTGGTGATCTCGGCCGCAGGCTTCACAGCAGGCTCGATAGCAAATATTGCAGTCGCGAATCGTGACCGCAGGTTTTGAATGACGATCGCCGTCGCGGAATTGCACGCAACCACAATCGCCTTGACGCGCTTACTGACGAAGAAGTCGACAATCGCCTCGGCCCTGTCCTTGATGAATTCCCTGGGCCGATCCCCATACGGAGCAAAGCCCGAGTCCGCAACGTAGAGCAAATCCTCCTCGGGTAACGCAGTACGGATTTCTCGAAGCACAGACAATCCGCCGACGCCGGAATCGAATACTCCTATTGGGACATCTGTCATCGGTAGAACCAATTCTGTTTGACCCTTTATCGTACGCCGCGGTTCACAGGTGAGAGCCGGTTTTTGGCCCGAATCCTTGTGAAGCCGGTTGTTCGATGCTTTCGCCTTCAACGGTTGTTTGGTTGTTTGGAGTCGCCCATTAAAGGGCGACCCGCTTGATAGTGCAAGTGATGCGGCTACTCATCCGTTGGTGCATTATCCGGAGGCCGGGCAGCAGTCTGTTTCTCAAAGTCGATCGATTCCGGAAGCCCATAGACGCCGGGACTGTCCACAAGCAGGTAGAAGGCGCTTAGACCGCCGACAAGATGTTCATCGGCGCCATAGAGGTAGGCTCTTGGCTCACCTTGCCCGTGCAACTGGCGAACACGCGCTTCTGCGGCTTTGATGAGGTCGTCCACCGGCCCGAACCGGATCGAATCGGTGGGGCAGGTCTTGGCGCATGCAGGCTCCAGCCCCTCGCTGATGCGATCATAGCAAAGCGTGCACTTGCGGGCGATCTT
>JBJKSK010000219.1:0-4826 GCA_046704125.1 Desulfobacterales bacterium
GAATATAGCACAGGGCGTAGAAAATATATCTAAAACGACCCGCATCGACATCGGTTTCAATTATCAGTTGATGGCCCAAAAAGTCGAATCCATGCTCAAATTCAGCCTCGATGCCCTGGTCCACCTCGACACGGATACCGGTTTCAAGGTCTGTTTGATGGACGACGAGGTGGATGCCATCAACCGCGAGGTTCACGACAAAGTCAAACAGGCCCTGCGCGAGCATCCCGATTATGTAGAGTATCTGATCAGCATGCTGCTGATCTCCAGGCACCTGGAGCGCATCGCCGATCATGCCACCAACATCGCCGAAGAAGTGATTTACCTTATCGAAGGAGAGATCATCCGGCACGGGTACCATTGATGGGCCCCGAAGCGGTCAATTTTTCTTCAGATGCCCCACACCCAGGGCGATGAAAAATATCATCGCGGCCAGCGTGACGATGGTGGCTCCGGAGGCCAGATCGGCGTAATAGGAGATCACCAGGCCCCCGACGGTAGACACCAGGGCCACGGCCACGGAAATGACGATCATCGTCAGATAGCGGCGGCTGAACTGGGCGGCGGCGGCCCCGGGAATCACCAGCAGCGCGGAAACCAGCACGATGCCCACGATCTTGATGCTGATGACCACGGAAACGGCCAGCAGCGTAAGAAAAAAATGATCCAGCAACGCCACCGGCAGTCCGCTGACGTAGGCCACTTCCCGGTCAAAGGCCACAAAGAGCAGTTCCTTGAAGACCAGCGCGCAGGAGACCAGCACCAGGGACCCCAGCACGACGATGGTCGCCAGGTCGTGTCGCGTAATGGCCAGGATGTTTCCAAAGAGGTAGCCGAACAAATCCACGTTGTATTGGTGGGACAAGCCGATAAAGATCACCCCCATCGCCATGGCCAGAGCGAAAAAAATGCCGATGGCCGTATCGGTGCTGAGATTTCCCCGCCGCTCGATAAAGCAGATGGCGTTTGCCACCGCCACGGAAAAACAAATGGCGGTCACCGTCGGAGAAATCCCTATCAGCGTACCCAGGGCCACGCCTCCAAAGGCCGAATGAGCCACCCCGACCCCGATGAAGGAAAAATTGCGCAGCACCACGAAAAAGGAGACCACGGCCAGCACCAGGCTGAGCAGAATCCCGGCGACAAAGGCATGCTGCATGAAGGACAGATCAAGGAAACTCATTGGACTCGTGCCGTTTGGAACAGGTGGAACACCGGGCATCGTGAATGATGACCTGCAGGTCTTTGCCGAACAGCTTTCTGCGGATTTCCGGGCTGAAACACGATTCCGGTTCACCATGGTAGTGGATTTCCCGGTTGAGGCACGCCACCCGGTCGGCATGGGAGGTGATCACCCCGATGTCGTGAGAGACCATGATCACCGAAATCTTCTCGTTATCCCGGAAATTGGCCAGCAACTCGTAAAAATCCTCCTGGGCCACCGAATCCACCCCGGTGGACGGCTCGTCGAGAATCAGCAGTTTGGGACGTGAGGCCAGCGCACGGGCGATGTTGACCCGCTGCTGCTGACCGCCGGATAACACCCCGAACGGTCGATGGGCATGGTCGGCCATATTCACCTGGGCCAGCAGTTCCATGGCGGCTTTCTTATGGGCTTGAACCGGACGACGGAAAAACCCCAGCCGGTTATAAAGGCCCATGAGCACCACGTCAAGCACCGTCACGGGAAAGGATCGGACGGCATTGGAAATCTGGGGCAGATAGCCCACATCCAGCCGTCCCCGGGTGGCGGGTTTTTTCCCGAAAAGCTTCACGGTTCCGCGATCCGGCACCACCAGGCCCAAAATCACCTTGAGAAGCGTCGATTTGCCTCCTCCGTTTGGCCCGACAATTCCCAGAATCTCCCCTTGCGCACAGGAAAGATTGATGGATTTAAGCACCCACTGGCCGCCAAAACCCACCCAGACATCTTCAAGAATCACGCACGCCACCCAAAGCCTCCTCGCGTTGTCCAAAATTCATTGCATGGCCTCTCTCATCCTCTTTACATTGGTCTGCATCAAGTGGATGTAGGTATCCCGGCCAGGCAGCCCCGGTCCGCCGATGGGGTCTAGAAACACCACCTTCACGCCGGCTTCCCGCGCCACGACCTCGGCCACCTTGGGATTGAGCTGCGGCTCGGCAAAAACCGCCCGGATTCCCGATCTTTTGATCTGGGTCACGATGTCTTCGATATGCCTGGGCGTGGGGACCCGTCCAGGAGTCTCCTCGATGGTTCCCGACGATTTTAGGCCGTAGCGTCGGGCAAAATAATCCCAGGCCGGATGAAAGGAGATGAATTTACGGATGGCAAATGCGGCCACCGTGCGGCGAATGCGTGCGTCCAGAGCCTTGAGCGCCTCGGCATAGGCGGCCGCCCGCCTGCGATAGATATCGGCATGGGCCGCATCGACTTCACAAAGCGCCGTAGCGATTTTTCCGACCATCCGGCCGGCGATGACCGGATCCAGCCAGATGTGGGGGTTTGCCACCAAAGCCGCCTGCCCCGATGCCGTCGGCGCGCCTCCCGACAGCCTGCCGTCGCTGTCGGGGGCGGCCTGCAGCAGATTCACCCCCCGTGAAAGCACCACGATTCTGGCCGTCGTACCGGTGGCGCGCACAAACTTATCGGCCCAGAGCTCAAGGCCGGCTCCGATGAAAAAAATCAGCCGGGCAGAGACCAGTCGGCGCACCTCGCTGGGTTTGGGTTCGAAGGTATGCGGGCTGGCTCCGGGGGGAATCAACGTGGTGACCGCCACCAGGTCACCCCCCACCTGATGAACCATGTCGGCCACCGGGTAGATGCTGGCCACCACGGATAAAGGAGCCGCCGCGACCGGAGTGGCCAGGGCGGCGGCCAAGATGGCCAGAATCGAAAACACCCGGCCCCAGAATTTTGTTCTGACCATCTGACTGACCTCCATTTTACTCTGGGATAGGCGCCATCAGCGCCGATGCCGTCATAATGGTGCCATGCCGGCGGAAAAACCAGACCCTAAAATCTATTTCTTGAAAATTGGGGTGTCAATTTCTATTGTCATTGATATATTCGGTGACATAATTTCAGGGGCACCGTGCGATAATAAAAATTTTTGACCCCTGTTTTTTCGTTGAGCTCTGCGCTTTTGCAGGAAACCCGAAACTTTTTGCCGAACCTGGATCCGATGATGACCTCTGACCGTGTTGGTCCCCTGTTTACCGATTTGTACGAACTGACCATGGCCGCTGGCTACTTTGCTCACCAGATTACCCAACGGGCCACGTTCTCGCTTTTTGTCCGCGGAAACGCCAGGGGGCGCAGAGGTTATTACGTGGCCGCCGGGCTGGAGTCCATCATCGGGCAACTGAGCCGATTCGGCTTTCAACCCGATGAGATCGCCTATCTGAAAGGCACGGGCCTGTTTTCAGGCGACTTCCTGGATTTTCTGGCCCGGCTTCGATTCACCGGAGAACTGTCGGCCATGCCCGAAGGGACGCTTTTTTTTCCCGACGAACCCATTCTGGAAGTCACCGCCCCCATCATCGAAGCCCAACTGCTGGAAACCTATTTGCTAAACGCCGTCGGCTTTCCCAGCCTGATGGCCACCAAGGCCGCCCGCTGCATGCATGCCGCAGGCGGCCGGCCCTTGATCGACTTTTCCCTTCGCCGCACGCAGGGCGTTGACGCCGGCGACCAGGTGGCCCGAAGCTGCTGGATCGCCGGTTTTTCGGCCACCAGCAACGTCCTGGCAGGCAAGCGCTACGGCATCCCCGTCTCCGGGACCATGGCCCACTCGTATGTCACGGCCTTTGACCGGGAAATCGACGCATTCCGCTCCTATGCCCAGGTGTTTGCCGACAGCGCCGTATTTCTCATCGACACCTATAACACCATCCAGGGGGCGCATCAGGCCGCCGAAGTCGGCCTGGAGATGCAACGGGCCGGACACCGGCTGGTGGGCGTTCGGATAGACAGCGGCGACATGGTGGCCCAAAGCGGTCAGGTCCGGCAGATATTGGACGCCGCCGGGCTCGATTACGTGAAGATATTTGCCAGCAGCGGCTTTGACGAGTACAAGATCGCCAGAACCCTTGCCGCCGGCGCCCGAATCGATGCCTTCGGCGTGGGGACCATGATGGGGGTATCGGCCGATGTCCCCTTTCTCAATGTCGTTTATAAAATGGTGCGCTTCGGCAACCGAAATGTTCGAAAATTCAGCCCGGGAAAAGTCACTCTGGCCGGACGCAAGCAGGTCTTTCGCCGCCATGGCCCCCGCAACGATTTCATAGAAGACACCATCGGCACCCGAGACGAACTCCGGGAAAAAGAAGCCATGCTTCTGGAAACGGTCATGGAAAACGGCCGGCCCGTTGGGACCATGCCCCGGCTTGAGGACATCCGCCGGCGGTTCCGAGACCAGTTTTCCAGGCTTGATGACCGGTTCAAGGCCATCGAGGCCCCGGAAATCTACCCCGTGGGCATCAGCGAAAGGCTCGAGCAGATTCAAAGGGCCGTTTCGGTGATGCCGCCGGAACTTTCGCCATATCGCCATCCAGCCGCTTGGCGGCCAGAAAGGAGACTTCCATGATCGATACGACCATTCCCGGTCACGGCAAACTTCAGCTGGATTATCTCGTATGCGACTATAACGGCACCCTGGCCGTGGACGGCCGGCTCATCGAGGGGGTGGGATCGCGCATCGACGCACTTTCCCGCCACCTGGAGGTTCACGTGCTGACAGCAGACACCTTCGGCAAGGCCAAGGAGGGGCTGGCCGGGCTGGCCTGCTCCCTGACGATTTTACCGCAGGGGCAACAGGATATCGGCAAGCTGGCCTACATCCAGC
>JBJKSK010000220.1:0-3394 GCA_046704125.1 Desulfobacterales bacterium
GATCAGCATCGATTCGGGAAGCCGCTCCATGGAGAAAATGTCCCGGTTGGTCAAATGCGCGGTCTGGGCCAATCCATGAATCGGGACCCTCACGGCCGATGACCCCGTGGCGATGACCCAGGTTTTGGCGGACACGGTTTTTCCGTCCAGATCGATTTCATGGTCATTGACAAAGGTGGGCTGCCCAGTTTCCACACGGGCTCCCAGTCCGCAAAAACGCTCTCTGGAGTCGTGGTTCTGGATGGTGGCGATGACCGAAGCGATTCTGCGGGCGATCTGGGAAAAATCCACTGGACCCACCTCGATTTTTGGCAGCCCATAATGCGGCGCGGATTTCATGAGATGGTAGATTCGGGCCGAGTGAATCAGGGTTTTGCTGGGTACGCAGCCAAAGTGCAGGCAGTCGCCGCCAAGTTGTGCCTCTTTTTCCACGATCAGGGTTTTGGCGCCCAGTTGGGCGGATCCGGACGCGACGGTGAGCCCGGCGGCCCCGCCCCCGATGATGCCGATGTCGTATTGGTAGTTTGCCATGCTGTCTCCCTTTGGATCTGCCTTCCGTTGAGAGGCCCGGTATCGTCCAGATATCGGATGGTTCCGGTCTGAAAAAAAGGTCACAAGACCAGGACGGGATCAAAAATTCAGCGGGTGAACTCCAGCCGCATGCAGTGGCACGGTGTTTTCCAGGTGTCTTTGAGATGCACGTCTGAGATTTTTTGCATTTAAGCCTGGATGAAATCGGGTTTCCGCATCCGTGATTCGGTAATCGGTCTTCCACAACGTGGTCATCGGAGAACAGAAAGTGGGCCGGATCCCGGGAACGATCACAATAACGGGATATATCTCAATTTCCGCCACGTCTCGCGCCCCGGTTTCCTGGCGGAAAACACATAGGCTGATAAAGGTTGGAACCACAAAGACGATGATAACCGGCAACAGCGCCGCGCCTGTTGCCGCCACGGCGCTTTGAACGATGGCATGGCGATTTGCAGCCCGGCGGGGCGTTTCGTTTTCTTTCTCTATGCTCTTTTTCCCCTTTTGGAGGCTATCCTTCAGAAAGAATTTTCCTAAGGACGAAGGGCAGAATGCCCCCGTTTTCAAAATACGCAACGTCCACCTCGGTATCGAGCCGGGCCATGACTGCAAATGTTCGCGTGGAGCCATCGGCGCGCGTGGCCGTTACGTTTAAATGCTTTCTGGGGACCATGCCGGCAATCCCTTGGATGGTAAAGGTCTCGGAGCCATTTAGGCCCAGGGACTTCCAGGAGTCGCCTTCGGTAAAGACCAGGGGCAGGACCCCCATGCCCACGAGGTTGCTGCGGTGAATCCGTTCGTAGCTTTCCGCGAGAACCGCCTGCACGCCCAGCAATGTGGTTCCCTTGGCCGCCCAGTCCCGGGAGGACCCGGTACCGTATTCCTTGCCGCCCAGCACGACCAGGGGGGTTTTTTCGGCCATGTAGGCCATGGCCGCATCGTATATAAAGTGAAGCTTGCCTTCGGGCTGCTTGACAGTAAAGCTTCCCTCCTTAGGGGCGACTATTTGGTTTTTGATGCGGATATTGCCGAAGGTGCCTCGCATCATCACCTCGTGGTTTCCCCGGCGGGAGCCGTAAGAGTTGAAATCGGCAGAAGCCACTTGTTTTCCCAGAAGATAGGTGCCGGCCGGATACTCTTTAGGGATGGCACCAGCCGGCGAGATATGATCGGTGGTTACCGTATCGCCCAAAAGCAGAAGCGCCCGGGCCTCGCGGATGTCTCCAGGTCTTTTCATGGCCAGATCAAAGCCTTCGAAATAAGGGGGTAGCTTGATGTACGTGGACTTGGGGTCCCAGGGGAAGGTGACGCTTTGGGTCACCTGCATGTCTTGCCAGAATCGGTCTCCGTCGAAAATCTTGCCGTATTGATCCTGGAAAAACTCCTTGCGGACATGGGTTTTTACCAGGTGTTCCAACTCGGTCTGCTCGGGCCAGATTTCTTTTAGATACACCGGCGTGCCGTTGGCATCGCTTCCCACCGGCTCTTTGGCCAGTTCGATATCGATGCGGCCGGCGATGGCAAAGGCCACCACCAGCAACGGGCTCATGAGAAAATTGGACTTGACGCTTTGGTGGATTCTGGCCTCGAAATTGCGGTTTCCCGAGAGCACTGCGGCCACGTTGAGGTCGTTTTCCGAAACGACCCGCTCGATTTGCGCATGCAGCGGCCCGCTGTTTCCGATGCAAGTCGTGCAGCCAAAGGCGGCCAGATGAAAGCCCAGGGCTTGGAAATAGGGCATCAGCCCGGCGTCGGCGAGGTAATCCTGGACCACCCGCGAGCCGGGGGCAAGCGATGTCTTGACGAAACGGGCGCTGTGAAGGCCTTTTTCCACGGCCTTTTTAGCCAACAGACCCGCCCCGATCATCACATAGGGATTGGAGGTGTTGGTGCACGAGGTGATGGCGGCAATGACGACCGAGCCGTCTCCGATCTTTTCCTGGATGCCGTTCAAATCCA
The DNA here is from genome assembly GCA_046704125.1 of Desulfobacterales bacterium. Lineage (GTDB taxonomy): Bacteria > Desulfobacterota > Desulfobacteria > Desulfobacterales > JBJKSK01 > JBJKSK01. The sequence continues at coordinate 2,491 of JBJKSK010000220.1, forward strand.
CCTCGAAGCGTCTTTGGTTCACCGGTTCGCAGCGCGAAGCGCGCGCCGTGCGGCTGCCGGATTCGTCGTGGAACTTGGATACGGTGACTTTATCGGCGTCACGCAGATAGTCGCAGCCCAGAATATCGGAAAAACGGGTCTTGAGATCCGAGATTTCGATGCGGTCCTGGGGCCGGGCCGGGCCGGCCACCGAGGGGACCACCGTGGACAGGTCAAATTCCACAATTTGACTGTATTCGCAATTGTCTTGCCCGGTGTAAAACAGACCTAGTTCTTTGCAGCAGCATTCCACCACCTCGGCCTGGTCTGCCCGGTCGGTCATGACCAGATACTCGATGGTCTTTTCGTCCACGGGGAAAAAGCCTAATGTCGCCCCGTATTCCGGGGTCATATTGGCAATGGTGGCCCGATCCGGCACGGTGAGTCCCTTGATGCCGGGGCCGAAATATTCGACGAATTTTTCCACCACGTTGTGGGCTCTCAACATCTGGGTGACCGTGAGCACCAGGTCCGTGGCCGTGACCCCGGGCTGCAGCGTGCCGCTGAGCCGCACGCCAATGACCTCGGGAATCGCCATGTAATAGGGCTGGCCGAGCATTACCGCCTCGGCTTCGATGCCGCCCACGCCCCAGCCCATCACGCCGATGCCGTTGATCATCGGGGTGTGGGAATCGGTGCCCACCAGGGTATCGGGATAGGCCACAAGACCTTCGGGGCCGTCTTCCACGATGATGACCCGGCCCAGATGTTCAAGATTGACCTGATGGCAGATTCCGGAATTGGGGGGCACGACCTTGAAATTGGCAAAACTTTTCTGAGCCCACTTGAGAAGCGCGTAGCGCTCTCCGTTTCGCTGATATTCCCGGGCGACGTTGGTTTCCAAGGCCGCTACCGTGCCGTAGCC
>JBJKSK010000221.1:0-4175 GCA_046704125.1 Desulfobacterales bacterium
TTGTAGACCACCCCTTTGTAGGCAAGTTGCCCGGAATCGGTGTCGAATTCCAGCCGGTGCCCCTCCTGCTTGAAATTGAGCCGATCCAATCGGGGGAAAAAAACCGCATCCAGATAGACGTCCATCAGATTGTAGAAGTCTTTCCGGTTTTGGGTGGAAAAAGGATACATGGTCCAGTCCGAAGCGGTAAAGGCATTCATGAACGTGGCCAGACTCCGCTTGAGCATGGAAAAAAACGGGTCCCGAACCGGATATTTCCGGGATCCGCACAGCACGGTGTGCTCCAGGATATGGGCCACACCGGTGGAATCCGAAGGAACGGTCTTAAGGGCCACACTGAAGGTGTTTTCCCGGTCATCGTTGCTGATGTGAATGTGTCTGGCGCCGGTAACCATGTGAGTCAATTCATAAAAAACCGACCGAATGTCCTCGAGGCCCACGATTCGCTTCACCGTATAGCCCCCGATCCGATCTCCTATCTGTATTGCCGGGTTGTTTGGATCCATTCCGGTCATTTTGTCTCCTCGGCGGGCATATACATGCCGCGGCTTTTTCGAACGATCTTGCGGATTTTATTCAAGCGGAAAATGATATTTCGCAGCTTCTTGTCCTCGAAGCGGGTCGCCGAACGAATATCAGTAAAACTGATTCCTCCGGGGTGTTTTTGGATCAACGACAGCACGGTATCCGAGGCGGTGGTGGCCGAAGCGGCGGCCCGCTGCCGGATGCCGGCGTTTGTGGCTCCCCGGAGGCTGCGGCCACTTCTCTGGGTTTTGATGATTTTCTCGATACGATCAAGACGCTCCATGAGTTTTTCCACATCTTTTCTCGTCGGAATGCCATAATTGTGCAAGAACAGCTTCACATAGGCATCAAAACTGGCTTTTCCCTTTTTGCGGGGCATACCTTTGTCCTCCCGGGTGTTCGACCTTGGTGAGTTGGAAGAGCAATTGCTGGAAGATCTGGGATAGCTACTGAATGAAAAACAGAAAGTCAAGCGTCGGCGAAAATTTCAGAAAAAAACCTGATGTTTTCAACGCGGCAACAGGGCAAGAGAAAAAGAAATGCGATACCCACCGGCAATGCCCGTTGAACCCACCCGCGTTTCATGATAGCCAGCAATTTTAAAGTGTGTTTTTTTCAGCCAAGGAATCGCGGCAACAAATTATGGCCTCCCCTCGAATATTGCTTGCGGATTGGAATCTGTCCCCGAAAAAACAACTGGGGCAGAATTTTCTCGCGGACCCGGCCGCCGCCCGGATGTTAGCCTCCCGCGCGGATCTGGATGCCGATGACGTGGTACTGGAAATCGGTTCCGGCCTCGGCGCCTTGACCATTCCCATTGCCCAGAGCGTTTCACGGGTCTATGCCGTGGAAACCGACAGCCGCCTCATTCCCATACTCCAGGCCGAGCTGCGGACCCAGGCGTTGGATAACGTCAGCGTGATCACCGCAAACATCATGGATGTGGACTTGCGCGAATTGTCCCGTGATCATGGCCGGAAGCTTGTCGTGATGGGCAATCTGCCCTACAACATCTCGTCTCAGATCCTGGTAAAGTTGATTATAGACCGTGCCTGGGTTTCAAAGGCGGTGGTGATGTTTCAAAAAGAGTTGGCCCAGCGTCTCCAGGCTCCACCGGGGAGCAAGGATTACGGGCGCATCACCGTGATGCTGCATTACGCCGCCAAGATCCAAAAAATCGCCGAGATCAAGGCCCCGCTGTTTTACCCCCGCCCCCAAATCGATTCCCAGGTCCTGGAAATCGACTTTCACCCCAGCCCGCCCTTTCCGGCATCCGATGAAGCCTTTCTGTTTCAGGTGATCAAGGCCGCTTTCAGCCAGAGGAGAAAAACGCTTCGAAACGCCCTGTCCGGCAGTCAACTGCAACTGCCCCCGGATCGTGCCCAGCAGGTTCTCGACGCCGTGGGCATCGATGCCCGCCGCCGGGCCGAAACCCTTGGCGTGCAGGAATATGTGGCCCTGGCCGAGGCCCTGATTCCAAGTGTAAAGGCTTGAGACTTTTTTTCACATCAGCTCGGCCACCGATACCGTACGGTCTCCAAGCATATTGACATAGCTGCCCATCTCGTTGTCGTACCATCCGTAGATCACCGCTTGGGTTACGGGAATCCGGATGACGGACTGATTGAGCGCCGCCACCACCTCCTGGGCCAATCCCGGGACCAGGTTCAAGTCGATGCTTACTTCGGCGGTGCGGGTGTGGGTCTCGTGGCCCTCGATGATGGCCGCCGCCCTCGGGGTGCCGATGATGTCGCAAGACACGTTTTGCTTGTCCGAGTAGTGAAGGTAGCCGTTTGGGTCATCGGCGGCGGCCTGGCGGTAAATGTCGTTGATAAATCCGCGACGGATGGATTCGCCGGTCATTTCCTCCTGGAGGTTGAGCACCAGGATGATAAATGATCCGGTGGTGTTTGGAATCCGCACGGATTCAGCGATAAAACCGATTTTGGCCATTTCCGGGATCACCAGGCTCAAGGCCTTGGCCGCGCCGGTGGTGGTCAAGATGATGTTGTTCATCACGCTCCGGTTTTTGCGCAGATCGCCCGTTTTTGCCTTGGGCAGCCGGTCGAGCACCTGCTGGGAACCGGTGGCCGCATGGATGGTGGCCATGGAAGCCGAAAGGATTTTCTTGGGGCCGAAGGCGTGGATCAAAGGCTTGATCATGTGGGCCAGGCACGTGGTGGTGCACGATGCGTTGGACATGATCCGATGTTTTCTGGGATTAAACTGGTTGTCGTTGATTCCCATCACCGTGGTCACGGCATCTTCCGGCATGGGAATTCCCTTGTCGGCGATCTTAAAGGGGGCCGAGACGATCACCCGGTCTGCGCCGGCTTCAAAATGGCCCCGCAGCGACCCCTTGGCGGCTTCAGCCTCGATGCTGGGATCCAGAAACTGCCCCGTGGTGTCCACGACCAGTTTAACCCCTGCTTGGGCCCAGGGAATTTTGGCGGGATTTCTTTGGTTGCGCAAAAACGTGACCCGGACCCCGTCTACCGTCATGGTTCCGGAAGCCTCGTCGAGTTGCCCAATCATCGGCTTTGCTCCGTGTCCGTTTAAAAAGTGGTGCAGCCAGCCATAGGTGGAATCCCGCTCCACATAATGGGCGATATCCTCCAGTGAGCCTCCGACTTGGCGACCGATATTGACCACCAGTTCGGAAAAATATTTTCGCCCCACGTGGTGCCACAGGGTCAGTTTGCCGATCCGCCCAAAACCGTTGATCCCCAGTTTTTTTTCACCCCCGGCCATGCTTTCCATCTTTTTCCCCCATTTGTCCGACAAAAAAACGGTTACTTATCGCGTTGATCGTTCAAATTCCCGACTTCTTGAGTTCAATTTTGGATATTTACGATGCTTCCTTGACCCTGAGCCGGCCCTGGTAGACCGAACCTTCCTTACCGTCGATGCTGATGAAATCTCCCGACTTGAGGAAAAGCTGATCGATGCTGCAAATTCGATCCCGTTCATTGCAGATCATGTTGCCGCAGCTCACCACGCAGGTTTTTCCAAGCCGATGCGCCACCACGGCGGCATGGGAGGTCAACCCGCCTCTGGCGGTGAGCAGCCCGTCGGCAGCATGAATTTCACGGATGTCATCGGGTACGGTGTCGCTTCGAAACAGCACCAGTGGCGTGTCCGGCTCCAGTGACCGCCAGCTGTCGATTTCATCCAGACCAAAGACGATCCGGCCGCTTAGCGCCCCGCCGGAAACCCCGATGCCGTGGCCCAAAAAACGCGACTCGGGGACGCCCTCCAGATCGAAGGTCATTACCTGCTTGCGTTCACGGATGGTCATGTCCCGGGTTTGGAGCAGGTACAGGTCCTGAACCGTCGGCCCCTCGAAGGTAAACTCCATCTCCTGAGGGCTCCACGCCCGCTTGTAAATCAGTTCATTGGCCCATTGCTTGAGTGCCTCGTAGATTTTGGGAAAGTGGGTCTCCAGGGTGATGTCGGTATCCCGCTTTTCGATGGTGCGCTGAATCTTTGAAATGGGAAGCGTTTTCACCAGGCCGGACACCACGTCCTCGCCCTGGTTTCCGATGGTGAAGTCTCCCCACAATTTGAGAATATCGCCGGACCACCGGGGGTTGTGGGTAAAAAAGACGCCCGTCCCCGACTGGCTGGAGATGTTTCCGTAGACCATGGCC
>JBJKSK010000222.1:0-7025 GCA_046704125.1 Desulfobacterales bacterium
GAAGTATAGAGCCCAGAAAATGGGAAGAAACGCTCCTTGCCCATGCGGCAGCGGCCTCAAATACAAGAAATGCTGCATGGCCAAAGCCGATCTGGAGCCTCAGGATATGGAGCGCTTTTACGAAAAGACATACCGCATTCGGCTGAAAAAAGCTGCTGATATTGATGGGATACGGGCCGCCGGGCATCTGGTCATCCAAACCCTGGATCTCGTGGAGCAAATGATCCGGCCGGGAATTTCCACCGAGGAGATCAACACCGTGGTCCATGAGTTCACCATCGCGAACAACGCCATCCCGGCGCCGCTCAACTACCGCGGGTTTCCAAAAAGCGTCTGTGTGTCGGTCAACAGCGTGATCTGCCATGGCATTCCGTCTAAAGACAAGATACTGGCCGATGGTGACATCGTCAATGTCGATGTCACTTCCATTTTAAACGGGTACTATGCTGACGGCAACAAAACCTTTTTTGTGGGCACTGCGGGCCCGGATGCCCAAAAAATCGTCGCCGTCGCCCGGGAAAGCCTGTGTCGGGGCATCGAGATGGTCCGGCCGGGAAATACCATCGGCGATATCGGGTGGGCCATCCAAACCTATGCCGAAGCCCAGGGGTGTTCGGTGGTGCGCGAATTCGTCGGCCACGGGGTAGGGTTTGATTTTCACGAGGCGCCCCAAGTTCCCCACTATGGCCACCGCGGCGAAGGCATCCAATTGATCCCAGGAATGGTCTTTACCATCGAGCCCATGATCAACCTGGGGAAAAAGGAACTCTACGTCCAACCGGACCGCTGGACGGTGGTCACCCGGGATGGATCACTGTCGGCCCAGTTCGAGCAGACGTTGCTGGTCACCCAGAACGGCTGCGAAAGCCTCACGCCTTTCCCGTAGTGGCCGGAAAAGCAACGCACCCAAAAAGGCCGGTCCCCCTTTTGGGGCTACCGGCCTTTTTGGTTCATTCGGCCTTGGCATTTAGCCATTGGAAATTGAACATTTCCAACCGGAGTGAAGTGTTTTTCAAAACCGGAGCAAGCAACGATCGTTGCCCGCCCCCGGTACGTACTATCCAATAACGTGGCTTTATTTCGTGGCTGGGACAAAAACGCCGTGCCGGAGCTGGTACATGGCAAATCCAACTCCCGTGGCGTCGCCGCTTTTGCTGAACTTGATAGTACCCAGCGGGGTTTCGACCGGGTCGTTGTGCAGGGCATTTATGACGGCGTCATAATTGGTGCTGCCGGCCTTTTGGATGGCGTTGAGCAGCGCCTGGACCGCGGCGTAGGCATTGAGATAATAGGCACCCGGCTTTGCCTTGTACGCATCCTGGAATTCTTTGGTGGCCTTGATGGCCAGCGCGTTTCTGGAAACATCCATGGGACCCGAGGCATACACACCTTCCGCGTACTTGCCGGCCGCTTGGATAAAGGTATCGTCTTTCACACCGTCATCGGAGATGAAGACCGTCTTCATCTGGTCTTTCCGCATCTGGCTGACAATTTTGGAGGCTTCCGGATGGTAACCGCCAAACATCACGGCCTGGGCACCGGAAAGCCGAATCTTGTCGACGATGGCTGAATAGTCCACGGCACCGGGAGTGATTCCCTGGAAGAGAACGACTTTAGCGCGCTTGTCGGATTCCAGATACTTTATGACATATTCGGCCAGTCCCTTGCCGTAGTTACCCTGATCATGGATAATCGCAAATTTGGTCAGCCTCAACTTATGGAGGGCAAAATTGACTTCCAGGCGGGCCTGGGCATTATCGGGAGCAATGGTGCGGAAAAAATTCGGATAGTCGCCGCTTTGGGTCAGTGCCGGGTTGGTGGCCGACGGCGATATGGCGATGACGTGCGCCTTTTTGTAAATACCCAAGGCCGAAAGGGTGGCCCCGCTGCAGATATGGCCAATCACAAAATGAACACCCTCCGAGACGAGCTTCATGGCGACGTCAGGGGCCAGATCCGGTTTGCACTGATCATCTTCCACCACCAGTTGGACGCGCCTGGCCAGGATGCCGCCTTTGGCGTTCACGTGCTTGACGACCAGTTCAACGGCTTCTACCGTGGGGATACCGTATGAGGCCAAATCCCCGCTATGAGGTCCGGCCACACCGATCTTGATGGTGCCGGCCGCCATCACGGTGCTGGCGGCAAGCATAAGCCCGGTGACAGCGGCTAAAAACAAATTCCCAAAGGATCTTTTCATAATCGTCTGTTTCTCCTTTCATAGTACTGAGAATAACTCCCCAGCGATAGCCTCGCCGGTTACAGACATAGGCATTGTCTGCCTCAAGCCCTATTTGGTTTTCAAATGAAATTTAATCAGAAATTAAAATTTAGCTTGCCGGATGATACCCGGGTCGGTAGATAGGGTTCACAGGCCGTCGGAGCCGGCGATGCGAGGCCTGAGGCGACGGTGAAATTCAAATCGCAGTATAAATCCCTGCGCACTAAGCGCAAAGAGGCTGATTTCCCTCTCATGAAAATTGGACTGGTTGTCAAAAACGATTCCAAGGCACGGCGCAAAGCCGACGAATTCGATAGCTGGCTGCAAGCACAGGGCGCCGAAGTCATCCGCAAGGAAAGCCATCCTGTCGAGCGTCCTGGTGGGAGACCGTCCAGGAGGTCCTCCTGTGCGCCGCCTGATCTGTTTTGCATTTTTGTGCTAGGCGGAGACGGCACCTTTCTCAGTGCTGTGCGCTGGATCGGCAACCATGCCATCCCAATTCTCGGAGTCAAGTTCGGTGAAGTGGGGTTTTTGGCAGAAATCACCGAAGAACGCCTTTTTGAGGCCGCCCGGGCGATTCTGGACCGGGCCTTTACCACCACCGCACGCATGCGCCTCCAGGTCGATCTGTTTCAAAACGGAAAGACCGTTTTCCAGGAAACGGCCCTAAACGATGTCGTGGTCACCAAGATCGCCCTGGCAAGGCTGGCCAACATCGAGACCTTCATCGACGCCCATTATCTGACCACCTACCGGGCCGACGGCCTGATCGTGGCCACTCCCACGGGTTCTACGGCTTATTCGCTGGCCGCCGGCGGCCCCATTCTGCACCCGTCGGTGAGCGGCATCATCATGACTCCCATCTGCCCCTTCACCTTGACCAACCGCCCCCTGATCGTGCCGGACACGGTGCGCATCGAATTGCGGTTCACCCAGGAATCGTCCAATATGATGCTAAGCTGCGACGGCCAGGAAGGCCGAGAAATAGACCACCTGAACAGGATCGTCGTGCAAAAGGCCCCCACCCCGGTGCACCTGATCACCCTTGCCGGGCACGACTATTTCGATGTGCTCAAAGCCAAGCTGCGTTGGAGCGGCGGCCGCGCGTAGAACGAGGGCATCGCCGCGGCGACGATCTGAATCGGGTGGTAAATCCGCTTTTTGGAGAAAGCACGCATCTGGATGCGGCAGGTGGGGCAATCCGTGGCACCGACATCGCCGGATGACTCATTTAGTCCCTGGATCATGGCCGTACCGATGCGGCGGCTTAACTCATAATTGGCCGCCGCCATCCCCCAACTGCCCGCCATACCGCAGCAGTGCCCGGATATCGGGATGACATCAAGCTTGGAAATCCGCTCCAGCATGCGCACGGAACATTCCGGCTCCGGCTGGATGCGCAGATGACACGGCGCATGGTAGGCCACAGATACCCTAGCAGGCTGAAGGCGCAGCCGATCGGCAAAGCGGTTGACCAGACGGCTGATGTGAATCACCTTGGCCCCGATGTTTTGCACTGTATGACCCGGCGCCAAATCGGCCCAGGTCTCGGCCAGAGCATGCCCGCATGAAGAGCAGGTGACCGCGATATAATCGATCGTATCGATCATGGCCCCCCATCGTTTGACATTTACGGCGATTTTTTTCTTGGCGGCATCGGTCATTCCCTTTGAGAACTGGGGCAATCCGCAGCAATGCGGCGGCGGGGCAATCACGGTCATGCCCATGGCCGAAAGCACGGATACTGCCGCCTGGCCGATGTCCGGCTCCAGGTAAGCGGCCTCGCACCCGGCAAAATACAACACCCGGGGAGTCCCGCGTCCGGTCCGGACCTGGATGCGCTCAGACAAGCTTCGGGAGGCAAAAACCACTGGATCCCGGTGCCTGGAAACACCGGTGACGATTTCGGTCAACACGCGCATCCCGGTGGTATGAAGCAGGGGCGACAGTATGCCGGACACCTTTCGGGTCCATTTGCCGGCCAGTTCCGCCTCCACCACGATCCGGTCATGGCGCGAAGCCCCGAAACGGCGCACGTATCGCGCCCTGGCCTCGGCAGCCAGTTTGGGGATGTTGACCTGGCTGGGACATTCCACCGCACAGGAACCACACCCCACGCATAGTTTCATCACGTTTTGAAAGGTTTCGGAAAACAAAACCGAATCCTTGATCGCCCCGCTGATCAGGGCTCGCAGCAGGTTGGCCTTGGCCTTGGGGGCCGCGGCCTCGTCTCGGGTAAACTTGTACACCGGGCACATCCGAGTGGCGGTGGTCACCGTGGTGCATTTGGAACAGCCGTGGCAGCGTTCGATTTCCACGGCGCTGCCGTCGGGCCAGATCAGCTCCGGACTTGGCAGATCATGGCCGTGATAGTGGGTGCCGTATCTCAGGTGTTGCGCCATCTGGTCTGGATCTTCTACCGTGAGAATCTCGGGGTTGAAAATGTGATGAGGGTCCAGGTGCTGTTTGAGCTTTAAAAACAAGGGCCACAGTGTCGGGTATCGCCGGTGGATGTATGCGCTTCGCAGCCGGCCGTCCCCGTGCTCGCCGGAAACCGAACCGCCCAGCGAGCAAACCAGATCGAAGATGGCATCGGCAATGGGCCGCAGCAGGGCCACATCGCCCGGGTCCTTGAGGTTTAGCAGAGGCCGGGTATGCATCAAGCCCTTGGCGATGTGCCCGTAGGTGACAAAGGTCACGCCGAAACGCCCCAGAATCTCGTAGATGCCCCGAAAATAGGAAACCAGTTGGTCGGTGGGCACGGCGGCATCCTCGATAAGTGCCAAGATTTTCTTTTGCCCCTTGAGCCGATAGAGAATTGGCACGGCGGCCTTGCGCACCCCCCAGAATCGGGCCTTTTCATCCTCGGAAACCGCCACGTGCGCAACCTGGGTAAACTGGGCCAGAAGCTGTTTCGCACGCTGGGCCAGAGCCTGGCAGACACCGGCATCTGTGCCGTCGAATTCAATGAGCAGCACATTGTCGACGCCTGCTGGAATCTTGTCACGCAACTGCGGCTCTTCATCACGGGCCAACTCCAAAAGGCTCTTGTCCATGATCTCGATACCCGAAGGCGCCATGGGCAACAGGTGTTGCACGGCCCGGGCCGAATCCTCGATGGAATCAAAAAAAGCCACGACCAGGCTGTCGGTTGTCGGCTTGTCCAGCAGTTTGAACTTTAGCCAAGTCACCACCCCGAGGGTGCCCTCGGCTCCGGCGATCAGACGCCTCAGATCCAGCCGTCCCTCCGAAACAAGTCCCCGGAGGTTGTAACCGGCGGTGTTGCATCGTACCTGCGGGTAGGCTTCTTCGATTTCCGAGGCATGAACCTCGTATATGCCGGCCAGAGCCGCAAAGGCGGCGGGCAGGTCGATCAGAGGGGTGTTTCGGACCTGCGACAGGGTGACCACCTCCCCGGAGCCGATAACCAGTTCGGCATCCAGCAGATAATCGGCGGCATTGCCGTATTTCACCGAATGGGCGCCGCTGGCGTTGGTGGCGCACATACCGCCAAACGTGGCATATTCGCCACTGGAGGGATCGGGAGGGAAAAACAGGCCTTTCCCCTTCAGGGCCGTTTCCAGTTCGCCAAGCCGGAAACCGGGTTGACAGGTGAAGCTCTTTTCGACGGGGTCCAATCCCAGAAGCTGGTTCATGTGTTTGGAAAAATCGATGACGATTCCCGCGCCGATGGCCGCCCCGCAAAGTCCGCTTCCCGCCCCCCTAGGATGAACCGCCAAACCGTGGGCTTTGGCAAAACCCACCACAGCCACCACATCGGCGGTATTTTTCGGATAAACCACGGCGGCCGGCCGCCTGGAAAAAATGCTGCCGTCTGTGGCATGCATCCAGGTGTACAGATCCTCGGTGTAAAGCTGGCCGGCAAGATGTTTTCTCAGTGCCTCAAACATATTCGCTCCTTTGGAGCCGATTTTCTGATCATCGACGCGATGGCTCCTTTGTCTATCTCAGATCAAGGGCCCCTTCGTCAAGAAGGGATACTCTTAATTACAATAAATTACAATGAGATAAAAAACTTTGCCGACTTGCGCCCCATATCCTTTTTATGCTATGGAGGCGACAAAACCGCCCCAGACATTGAATCCCTGAAAAGAGGTCTCATGCGATATCCGGCGTATATCGATGATCCGTTTGTGTTGCCCGATTTTTTCCGGGTGCGGATGCACTACCCCCACCGCGGTCTGCCCGACATAGGCGCCGCGCTTAGCCAGGCACTGGCACCGGCTATTGCTGAAAGCGGCATCGGCCGTGGCCACAAAGTGGCCGTGGCCGTAGGCAGCCGCGGCATCACCAACATAGTCCAGATGATAAAAGTGCTGTGTGCCACTCTCCGAGACATCGGGGCCCTACCGGTGATCGTTCCCGCCATGGGAAGCCACGGCGGCGCTACGGCCAGAGGCCAGGCACAGGTGCTGGAATCCCTGGGTGTGACCGAAACCACCTGCAACGCCCCGGTACGCGCGTCCATGGATGTCAGGCAGGTAGCCTCGGTGCTGGGGGATGTCCCCGTCTATTTTTCCGCAGAAGCCCTGGCCTGCGACCATTGCCTGTGCATCAACCGGATCAAACCCCATACCAAGTTCAAGGCCCCGGTGGAGAGCCGGATTTTAAAGATGCTTTGCGTCGGCCTAGGCAAACACCAGGGGGCACTGGCCTACCACCGGTTTGCCCTCAAGTACGGGTTTTTCCCCCTGCTCAAGGCCATGGGCCAGGCCGCCGCTTCGGCCAGCAACTTTCGGTTTGGCATCGGAGTGGTCGAGGACGCCTTTGACGAGACCATGGC
>JBJKSK010000223.1:0-7607 GCA_046704125.1 Desulfobacterales bacterium
GGACATGCAGGATGTGGAGTTTACCATCGAGAAGGGGAAGCTGTGGATGCTCCAGACCCGGGACGGAAAGCGCACGGCTCAGGCGGCCGTGCGCATCGCCGTGGACATGGTCAAAGAGGGCTTGATCACCCGGGAAGAGGCCGTGCTTAGGGTCAGCCCGGAACAGGTGGATTTTTTTCTACACCCTCAGTTCGACCGGGAGGCCATCCAAAAAGCCAGGGCAGAGGGCAATCTGCTGGCCTGGGGGCTTAACGTCTCCCCGGGGGCAGCCGTGGGAATGGTGGCCTTTGATGCCGACTTGGCCGAGAACTGGGCCAAAAATGAGGGCCGCCAGGTGATCATGGTGCGCCCCGAAACCCGACCTGACGATGTGCATGGAATGATTGCCGCCAAGGGCATTCTCACCAGCCGCGGCGGCCGGACCAGTCATGCCGCCTTAGTCGCCCGCCAGTTCGGGAAGCCTGCCGTGGTGGGGGTATCGGAATTAAAAATCGATCTGAACAAACGGGTAATGGCCGTCGGGGATCGGATCATCAAGGAAGGTGAGTGGATCTCCATAGACGGAACAGCCGGTGCCCTCTACGCTGGCAAGCTGGCCGCGATGGTACCCGACATTCAGGATCCCTGGCTGATCCGTCTGCTGGAGTGGGCCGACGGCTTCCGACGCCTGGGGGTACGAGCCAACGCGGATTATCCCCGGGATGCCAGACGGGCGCGGGATTACGGCGCCTCGGGTATCGGATTGTGCCGCACCGAGCACATGTTTTTTGAAGCCGAACGTCAACCGCTGTTTCAAAAGATGATCATGGCCCGATTTCCGCATGAACGCAGCGAAGCCCTCGAGGCCCTGCTGCCGTTTCAGCGGGAAGACTTCGCGGGTCTGTTTCGGGCCATGGAAGGCTTTCCGGTGATCATCCGACTCATCGATCCCCCGCTTCACGAGTTTCTGCCCAACCACATCGATTTGATCCGGGACCTGGCCGATCTCAAAATCCGAATCAAACACGCTGAAACCCTGGAACAAATCGACCAGTTGCTCGAACAAATCAAGCTCAAGGAACGAATCCTAAAGCGCGTCGAGCATCTCCGGGAAGCCAACCCTATGCTGGGACGCCGCGGCGTGCGGCTGGGCATCCACATCCCGGAGCTGACCACCATGCAAGTGCGCGCAATCTTCGAGGCCGCCTGCATGGTGGCCAAAGAGGGGCTTCGCATCAGCCCCGAAGTGATGATCCCCCTGGTCAGCCACGTCAACGAGCTCAAACTTCAGCGGGCTGCACTGGAAGCCGCCGCCCAGAAAGTCATGGCCGAGCATGGCATGATCATCGACTACAAGTTTGGCACCATGATCGAGCTGCCCCGGGCCGCCATGACCGCCGATCAGATCGCCGATCATGCCGCTTTTTTCTCCTTTGGGACAAATGATCTGACGCAAACGGTTTTTGGCATTTCCCGAGACGATGCGGAATCGGGGTTTCTCATCGAGTACATCGCAAACCGCATTTTACCCGACAACCCTTTTGCCACCATCGATCGCAACGGCGTGGGAGCACTGATGAAAATCGCCATTGAAAAGGGCCGGCGCACCCGCCCCGACCTGGAGTGCGGCATCTGCGGGGAGCATGGGGGCGATCCAACCTCGATTCATATGTGCCACGAACTGGGCCTGGACTACGTCTCCTGTTCGCCGTTTCGGGTACCCATCGCCCGGTTGGCCGCCGCCCAGGCCGCTCTTCTGGAAAAGCAACGGCGCCGCCCGTAAACGGTTTCCGCGCCGCCTCCATTGCCTCAGGGGGCGGCGCACCGGCTACAGTTCTTCCATGTCAAACTCTTTAAAATCCAGCCAGTAGCCAGTGCCGCTTAGATAATCCAGCTGGGCCTGAACCGCGGCAATATGGCCTTCTTCGATCTCGAGAAACCGTGCAAACATCACCCGGGCCTCATCGGCCATTTCGCGGGCCATCCGCCGATAAAAGCCGCTGGTCTCGATTTCCACCTGCAAGGCCTTGGCCAGCATCCGCTTTTCGTCCTTTCGATCCTCGATAGCCAGTCGGTCCTTGATGGCGGCCAGGTGATCGGCAAACACCGCAGGTGAGGGAACGGCCGAAGACAGTCCTTCGACGGACAGGCGGCCGGTCTTTTCTATCTCTTTCAGACGCCTGCCAAGATAATCGAGATGATGCTGCTCGTCTTGAGCCAGTATGCCGAAAACATGCTGGCCGACGGCATCCGAGGTCGCCTGCGAGGCTTGCCGGTAAAGATCGCGGATTTCTGTTTCATAGGCCATTGCCGCATGGATGGCTTCTTCCAGTGTCATAGATTCCTCCCCGAGAATGGCTTATCGTCCCAGTAGCATGCCGATGATAAAGCAAATGCCGCCAAAAATCAGCAGCAGTAAAAACAGTGGCATGTGCACGACGTAATCAACTCTGTGGCCGATTCCGAGAAAAGCGACGGACCGGATGCCTTCAAAAGGCGAAAGGCCGGTGATATCCACCAAGTTGATCCGCTTCCAGACATCATTTGTCTTTACCAGAGCCGATATGGCCTGAAAAACAATCAGGAAAAGTCCCCCCAGACAGGACAAAATACCAATCAACGTGAATTTGGACATGATATTTCCTTCAAAGGTGTGTTCTCGCCCCAGGGTTGTCACAAAACATTATCTTTCCCGGACATCTCCAGCGCAATTTCCAAAACAGCCTATCACAGGCCGGAATTCAGGATCAAGACGCATTTGTTCAAGGTATCAGCGCGCGCGACGACATCCCCTGGCTCCCTTTCGTTTAGCCGCGCATGGTCACCGGAAATTGACCGGCAACAATCGACAGATGACATCTCCTGAGTTATAATATGACAGTAAACACACAATCATTGAAAACGAGGACGCCATGAACCAACCCAATCATAGGCATCAGCACGAGTATCTCCACGGTCATGAGCATGTGCATCACCACAGCCACGAGCACACTCACGGTAAATTAACGCACGAACACCCGCACGAACATCGGCATGCCCACGACCATGTCCACAACGAGTCACCGGCCACGGGTCACTCGGGCCGCGACATCGAGCACCATCATCCACATCCACATGGCTGGCACGAATCTGAAGCCCACGATCACGCGCACAAACCCCTTGAGGCGACCTGACCCGTCGTTTTGGCACACATTCTTTTCCGCCTGCGCGGCACCATAGGCCCCACCGAGGATCCATCCATAGAGAGGAGAATTCGATCAGCGCCAAGAGGCGTTGGTTTTCACGTTTGATGCCAGATTTCGCTGCAAGAGGGCTTCGCCGCCACGAGTCTTGAGAAAACCTTTCGGACCATGTGGATCGGAATAAAAAAAGGGGCTGCGGCATAGGCCGTAACCCCTTGATTTTTCTGGTAGGCGGTACTGGATTTGAACCAGTGACTTCTACCGTGTGAAGGTAGCACTCTCCCGCTGAGTTAACCGCCCGTGATATTTACATTATCTCTAAGATGCTTGCCGACCCGGAAAAAAGGCAACCGCTTGGGAGGAACCAAAATTTTCTTGCCCGTTTTCGGATTTCGTCCCGTGTAAGGCTTGTAACTCTTGATGGTGAAACTGCCAAACCCTCTGATCTCGACGCGTTGTTTTTGAACCAGTGCATCACTGATGCAGTGAAAAAATACGTCGATAAACTCCTCAGCTTCTCTTCGGCTCAAATCCTCTCGATGTTTCAGCGCGTCAACCAGGTCGGAACGGTTCATTCAGACTCCTTACAGCGTTATGTTTTTCAGCTAGCAGCCAATTGAACAACCGATGCAAGTTGCCCCCGTTTATAGTTGGGGTAAGCGTTCAAAGTCAAGTCTTTTTCCTTCCCGGGCATTAAAAACCATCGGATGGTTCAGGTTCCGGCGAAGTAATGACCAGCGATGATGCCTGGCTCAGTTCCTCGATGTCCTTGGGGTTGGGCAAATCTTTGAGATCCTTGAGTCCAAAAATCTCTAGAAATCGCTTGGTGGTGGCATAGATCAGGGGACGGCCGGCAATCTCCTTGCGGCCCAGGATTCGAATGAGCCGGCGCTCCATGAGCATGCGCAACACTCCCCCGCAGTCAACTCCTCGGATGTACTCGATATCGCTGCGAATAATCGGCTGTTTATAGGCGACAACGGCCAAGGTTTCCAGCGCTGCCCTGCTGATGCGCACCGGACTGGGTCGAAGGTAGGCTTTGATCCATTCGGTATACTCGGGCCGGCTTCGAATCTGAAACCCACCAGCCACCTCGTTGAGGAAAAAAGCACCCCGGCGGCATTCATACTCTTTTGAAAGCGCGGAGAGCACCTCTCGGATATGTTTAGCATCGGCTCCGGGGACCACGGCACGGATTCGCTCAACACTCAGGGGCGTATCGGCGACAAAAAGCAGACTCTCGACGATATTTTTCAGATCTTGCATCACGGGAAATAGCGGTTTGGCTTACTGCCTACAGTTCCGCGGGCACGGCCCGATTTTGGGCTCACTGGTAAAACAATCGGATGCGGCCCGTGTGCTCCGGCTGTATTATTTTAATCAAACCCAGCTTGACCATCTCAAGCACCGCCAGGAAAGTGACCACCACCTCGAATCTATCGACATCCCGAGGGAAAAGGGCATCAAACCATATCGACCCGTCTTGCTCCAGCGTATCCACAATCTGCGCGATGCGCTCCTGGATCGACATGGATTCCACGGTCAAATCGACCCGGTGATCTCCGCTGAAATTGTCGATGATTTTCTGGAAGGCGTCGATCAGCTCGAATAGCCCCACATCGATGCGTGCCTCGAAGGCGAACGGGCCATCCACGGCACTAAACGCAGGGCGGACAAAGGTTTCTTGTCCTAATACGTCTCTTCGGCAGAGTTGCTCGGCCGCATCCTTGATTTGGAGATACTCGGAAAGGGGCCGGACGATGTCCATCCGTGGGTCGTCGTCTGGCTCCTGACCCTCCTGCACGGGCAGCAGCATTCGAGATTTAATCTGGGTCAGCGTGGCGGCCATGAGCAAAAAGTCACCGACCGTGTCGATATTCATCGCCTTGATCCACTGCAGGTGTGCCAGATACTGATCCGTGATCATGGAAATGGGAATATCGTGGATGTCCACCTCATGTTTGCGGATCAGGTAAAGCAACAGGTCCATGGGACCTTCGAACACGTTTTCCAGCTTTACTTCATAGCGGTGAGGATCCATCAGATTTTCACGGCGTTGCGCACTTCCTGCATGGTCGCCTCGGCCACCGCCTTGGCCTTACGGCTGCCTTCCACGATGATGGCCTCGACCTCGTGAGGACGCGTTTCATAATAGGTCCTTTTCTCTCGAATCGGGGCCATGGCCCCGATTAAATGTTGCGCCATGATCTTTTTGCATTCCACGCACCCAATGGCCGCTAAGCGGCATTTCTGGGCGATATCGCTTGTCATATTTGAATCGGTGTAGATTTTATGGAATTCGAAGACATTGCAAATATCCGGATTGCCAGGATCCTTTCGCCGCATCCGCTGGGGATCGGTGATCATCTGAGCAATCTTGCTCGATACGACCTCCGGCGCGTCGGACAGATAAATGGCGTTGTTGTAGCTCTTGCTCATCTTGCGGCGGTCCAGGCCAAGAATCTTGGGGGTTTGCGTCAGCATGGCCTCGGGCTCTGGGAATACCGGGCCGTATAAGAAATTAAACCGCCGAGCGATCTCTCGGGTAATCTCCACGTGAGGCACCTGGTCAACGCCTACGGGCACTCCGCTTGCCTTGTACATGATGATGTCAGAGGCTTGGAGCACGGGATAACCCAGGAAGCCAAAGGTGGACAGGTCCTTGTTGGACAACTGCACGAGTTGATCCTTGTAGGTGGGATTACGTTCCAACCAGGGCACGGGCGTGATCATGGACAGAATCAAGAACAGCTCGGCATGCTCGATGATCCGGGATTGCACAAACAGCGTGCTTTTTTCAGGACTGAGCCCAACGCTGAGCCAGTCGATCATCATCTCGCGGACATAGCCGGCGATGTTGGTGGTATTTTCGTAGTCACTGGTCAAGGCATGCCAGTCGGCAATAAAAAAGAAGCAATCGAAATCATCTTGCATCCGGACCCAATTGGCCAGGGCGCCGTGATAGTTGCCCAGGTGAAGAGGACCGGTGGGCCGCATCCCGCTTAAAATCCGTCGTCGTGACGTCATTGACAAGCTCTCCTTGGTTTCAACTTTTTCCAAACATCATCGCCGTTCCCCCGGAGCCCAGGATTCCATGGACCAGCGGGGTGAGCACCGAGCCGAGCAAACGATCCAGACTGCCGGTGGCCAACAGCAGCAACACGACCACCAGGCCGATGCGCTCGAAGCGATCCATCCGATACTGCAGGGCTGGAGGTAAAAAGGCGGCGATCATTCGGCTGCCGTCCAAAGGGGGCACAGGCAGCAGGTTAAACACGGCCAGCACCGAGTTGATCAGGGCACTGTAGCCCAGCATCAGGAAAAGATCCGACGCGAAAGGGGTGATCAAAGAATGGTTCCACAGGGCAAAATGCCTCAACAAAAATTGAAAGCCGATACCCGACACCACGGCAAGCGCCAGGTTGACCGCCACACCGGCGCCGGATACGGCAAAATTGGCCAGCGGCGAGGACCGCAGGCGGGAAAAGTTTACCGGCACCGGTTTGGCATACCCGAAAAGCATGGGCGATCCGGCCAGTTTCAGCGCAGCGGGCAGAATCAGGGAGCCAAACACGTCCAAATGCTTCAAGGGGTTTAGCGTCAGTCGTCCGGCTAAATACGCGGTGGGATCCCCCATGCGGTAGGCCACCCACCCGTGGGCCACCTCGTGCACCGTTACGGCAAAAATCAGCGGAACGATCATCACCACGAACTGGTTCAGGGAAATGTCAAGCAGCATAGCGTTTCACAAAGGCCAGTTCATCGGCCCGGTTCTTGAGCCAGCCGTTGAGCCTGGCATCCAACACGGCGTCCAGGATCTTGCGGTAAAGCGGCCCCGGGACAAACCCCATCTGCTTAAGATCCTTTCCCTGGATCGAAATCCGAGTGTATCTCAGGCGTGTAAAATAGTGGGATATGGCCCGTTTGACGACCTCGTTTTCCGTGGCCGCCATCATATAAAGAATCAACTCGGTCTTAAAGCCGGTGAGTCTGCGGTACAATGTGCTGTTTTCCAGCGGCAAATGCCGCTCCAGCCAATACAGACAATGCTGGGCGTCTAGACGATCCCTGCAAAACAAACCTCGATGCCGAGGGGCCAGTTCGAAACGGCGGCATATTTCCTCTGAAGTCACCGTATCGCTGGAATGCAGCAGCGCCAGCAAATAAACGGCCCACCTCATATAGGATTCTTCCAGAAATAGCAAATCATACCAGTCCAGAACCTTTTTGGTGCAATTAAATAAGGTTAACAGACTATCGCTCAATTCGATAGACGGATGGGTCACGGGCACGAAATTAATATCGTTGAGACGTATCATCGCCGGGGTCGGGTTTTCTTCCTGAAAAATCAAGCGCAGCTCGGAAAAAACCCGCCGACCCGAAAGTCGCTTAAAAAAATCCATCTTAACGGCGTTTCGGATCAGTCCGGCCGTCAGTTTGCCGATG
>JBJKSK010000224.1:0-16147 GCA_046704125.1 Desulfobacterales bacterium
ATGATGGTCCACAAATGGGTGACATGATAGCGCCCGCCGTAATGCACGGCCAGTTCGTGAATCTGGGCGTGGCAGTTGTGGCAGGGCGTCAGGCAATAATCCGCACCGGTGGTCATGATCTGGTCGAATTTGATGCGACCGTATTGGCGGCGGGCTTCGGTATAGCCGGACTGCAGATAACCGCCGCCTCCACCGCAGCAGTAGTTGTTGGATTTGTTGGGATACATCTCCACGAAATGTTCTTCGCCCACACAGGCCTTGACCACGTAGCGCACCTTGTCGGCCAGTTGGTCGCCAAAGCTTTTGCGGATCTGGTTGCATGGATCCTGCACGGTGAATTTGATTTTGAGGTCTTTGTTCCACTCGGAGCTGACCTTGAGCCGGCCGGATTTGATCCATTCATAGTAGTAGGCCACCATGGGCGCGATTTCCAGCCGCGTATTGATCTTAAAGCGCTTGTCGGCGGCCCACACCGAATAGGTCGAGTGCCCGCATTCGGTATTCAGATAGACCCTGCAGCCCAGGTTCTCGGCCACGCGCAGGGTGCTGGAAGCGATCTTTTTCCAGTTCTCGTCATCGGCCAGAAACATGCAGTAGTTTTCGCCCCCCCAGGCGGTACAACTGTATGTCCAATCAACGCCCGCCAGGTGGAGGATTTTCCATAAGGGGACCATTTCATCGGGTTCGGTCACCGGCTCGCGGGAGTTCTGGCTCAAAAAGAAATCACTGCCCTGTTTATCGATGGGGGCCTGCAGGTCTTGCCATCCGGGTTGGGTTTCGCGACCCTCGGCGAGTACGTCCTCGACTACGACTCTGAAATCCTCTGGGGGCGTGCCCATGGCGCTGCAGCTTTCATTGCGCAGGGCCATGTCGCAAGAGCCCAGGATGCCCTTTGGTCTTTGCTCCCGGGGCCACAATTTTCGGGCCTCGAAAACGAGTCCGGCGATATTGATCTCCATGGGGCAGACATAGGTGCAGCGCCCGCACATGGAGCACATCCACACCCAGGGATGGCCGCTGATCTCCTGATCCATTCCGAGAGCGGCCATGCGCAGGAATTTGCGGGGGTCCATGCCCTCCAGGCCGGTGGCCGGGCAGCCTGAGGCACAGGCTCCGCAAGTCATGCACAGGTTCAGGTTTCCACCCTTGGGCAACAGCTCGCGGGCCTTGTCCATAAATGTTGCGCCTTTGGCAGCCGTGATCTTAAACGCCTTGTCCATCATGATGACTCCTTTTTAGATATCCAAAAATAGCGGGTTTGTCAGAAACGCCGGCACCCGGGGGGTCTGATCCCGCCAGTAGCCGCTGCGCAGGCTAAACCCGGCGGGCAAATGGTGTAAATCTGAAAAGACAGGGTTCTGTCGCTACAGGTTTACCTTGTGCATACCAGCACGGGCAGCCAGCGCTTGGCCGCTCAGGTAAATCCCGTATGACAGTGAAAGGAGGGCATAAAAAATGATGAACCTGCAGTCGCGTGAAAATCATTACTCATAGAATTAATTAGAAGTCTTTAAAGAGGACAGATGCAAAAGTCAACAAATAAATTATCCATGGATTTTATTAAAGTGATTGATAAAATCTATACATTGCGACTCTGCTTTTTGCCTCGCTTCCTTCCGGCTTGATCTTGATGATACCCCCAGTGTTTTGAAGTCGCCATTTCATGCTTTCCTCCATTCCGATAGGTTGACCCTGTGTAGCAGACAAACTCCTTCAACGGCTTGCTTAATGCCCTCCCGGTCGGCGCCGGCTTGGTAAGACGGAAGTCAATTTGCCGGCAAAGACTTTATTGGTCTTTTGGAAAAGCATCATATTCGGATCAACATGGACGGAAAAGGCTCTCGGGGAGGCAACGTCTTTGTCGACTGACTCTGGAAGAGCTTGACGGCCAGACGCCTGATATGGTCTATTTCGGAAAGCTTTCCCAGCTACGGGCAGCCTGGTCTGAACCCGCCAGAGCTTCACTTGAAAATGCGGGTTTCTGTCCAACTCCCCGGAGCCGGTGCAATATCTGCAATTTATCCACAAGATTGTGAAAATGAGCGATGAGATATGAAGGCCCAATATATCGTCCACCCAGTGAGGCGGATTCACTTTTAATTCAAGCAACGGTTGGATGCCCTCACAATAAATGTACGTTCTGTATGATCTATAAGAACAGCGCGCGCTTTAAAGTCAGGCCCGTTCAGGAAATCAAGGAGGATATCGATTCTGCATACGAGGTCTATGGGGCTAATGTCACCTCGCTGTTTTTCCCGGATGGGAATACCATCGCGATGAAAACAGATGATCTGTCAGCTATCTGCATCTATGCTCGTAAAGTTTTTCCTGGCTTAAAACGGATTACCGTTTATGGTTCGTCGCAATATATCCATCAAAAAGGTCAGAAACGTCTGAAACAATTGGCAGACGCCGGTTTGAATCGCATCCACGTCGGTCTTGAAACCGGCAATGATGATCTGTTGCGATATGTCAAAAAAGGTGTTGATGCAAAACATCAGATTGAAGCGGGTCAATGGGTCGTTGCTGCCGGAATGGAATTGAGTCTCTATGTAGTATTGGGGCTGGGTGGTGTAGATTTCAGCGAACCCCATGCAGATGATACGGCTCAAGCACTTAATCAAATAGATCCCCAATTTATCCGGCTGCGAACTTTTGTCCCGAAAATAAACACCCCGATGTTAGATGAAATAAAATCCGGCAACTTTACCATGCTGGGGCCACACGGGGTTTTGAAGGAAACCCATCGGCTGGTCCGCCAACTTGAAGTGACCTCGTATCTGGCAAGCGATCATTACACGAATTATATAAATGCCCACGGGAAGCTCCCGGAATCTAAAAACCAAATTTTAGATCAGATCATGAAAGCTTGTCAGTTACCGGAATCCAATTACCGCCCGTTTTTTATCGGTGATCAATAGAGGTGAATTGTCAGATTTCAGATCAGGCAGCTTCCTGCCTCACCTTCCTACCCCAAAATCCTTGAGGCATCATCGCCGATATTGACCATGGTTTCTGCATCCCAGTCTTCGTAAGGCACGCCGAACTTTTCCCACAGTTCTTTGATTTTTTTCCAGTTGCGATCTCTGGATTTAATCATGACGGACCCGCACTGCCTGTATTCGGCCATGCCCCAAGGGTCCTCGACCTCACAATAGTCTTTCCAGTTCTGCCAGTTGGCAAAATTTTCCCACGCAAAGGCCACCCCTTCCGGGGTCGAATAGTGGGCCCGGATAATGGCGCAGGAACCGGCGGTAGACCCTGCGCCGGAATCCCCGTTTTTGTCGATGCTCAAGGTTCGGTAACCCTTCTTGGTCAGCTCGAAAGCGACACAGTTTCCGATAATGTCACACCCGATAATGATGGCATCAAATTGTTTATCCATTTCTTAAAGCTTCATCCTTTCGCTGCTTTTCCCGGCTAACATATATGAAGAGCGACTTCCGCAACTTTACGCGCTGTGTTGCTCCGGCTTCTTGACGGATAAACGGAGTGGCTTAATCTTAATCTGCATAAGCCAATATTACGTGTCAGGTATTTTTTTAGATAGAATTTATATATATCATAAAAATTTATATTGTTTTTCTGCTTTACGCAATAATAATCCATATTTTTTAAATCCAGCCTGAAGCGCCGATGACATCGGGACCCTGGGCTCCGGTTGCAATGGGGCAAAATCAACAAACAGGATTAAATTTTTATAAAACCAAATTTACTAGTTACCATATTTACAGAACCACATAATTTATCCTAAAATTTATGCAAATCCTTGCTTTTCGCCATTGCACCCTATATAAATGAGCCCTTAGATGCGCCTCGGCGGCGCCAACCCTCCCCTACACATTCATGGCTACCGATCTAAGGAATCGCATTGCGGAGAACCGATAATGACACTGATGGACGACAATCTGGACGAATTGGATAGAAAAATTATCCTGACGCTTCAAACAGATGCCAGAAGACCGTTTAAAAGCATTGCAAAAGACAACAATGTATCTGAAGGAACGATCAGCAACCGCGTCAATCGGTTGCTCAATAATAACATCCTCAAGCTGGAGGCACGAATCAACCCCTTTGCCATTAACAAAATTGGCGCTTTGTTGGGGGTCAACCTTAAAGAACGGTCCCATGAAACGACCATCAAACAAATTCAGGCCATGGAAAACGTGACCTCCGTTTGGGTGACCACGGGCAAATACGATTTGTTCGTAGAAGTTTTAGTGAATTCCATTAATGAATTGAATCATTTTATTTTCGCTGGCGGGCTGAGCAAAATCGATAACATCTCTTTCACAGAGACCCATATCATGCTTTATTCGGAGACAAAATTTCTCAAAATTTGTTGAAGCACGCAAACGGCGGTTTTATCGGGGGGTGAATTTCACAAATCAACTCAGATCGATGTTGGACCTCATCGGCAGTTAAGGCCGAAAAAAAAGCGCCTGATGTCAGCCGCTGCGCGCCTTGGCTCCGAGCAGAAAGGGGTTCTCCAAAAAAACCAGGAACCCCTCCCGCCCGGGCCTGCAGGCAACTGCCAAACGGTTATCCCCTACGGCCGATAGCGCGGATAATCGATATACCCCTCGCTGCCCGGCGTATACCATAGTGACATGTCATCATATGGTGTCAATGGCCAGTCATGCTTCAAGCGTTCCACCAGATCCGGGTTGGTGATAAACGGCCGCCCCATGCAGGCGATATCGGCCACACCCGAAGCAATACGCTCTTCAGCATCCTTGCCGGTGTACCCGCAGTTGCCGATAATCATCCCGGGGTAATGCGCGCGAAACTCGGATAGGGTCATGGGTTCGCCCTGGTTATGGAAGCCAAATGCCAGGCCGTCCATTATGTGGACATAGCCAAGGTCGAGTTGCGCCAACTGCTTGATGGCATACAGATACGTCTTTCGAAAATCGGGGCTGCCCATGTCGTTGAATACTCCGTTGGGTGACAGACGAACCCCGACTCGCTGCGATGGCCAGACCTCGAACACCGCCGCCAGGACCTCTCCCAGTAGACGATATCGGTTCTCGACACTACCGCCGTATTGATCGGTGCGTCGGTTGGTCTTCGAGTCCAGGAACTGATTTAGTAGATACCCGTTGGCGCTGTGTATTTCTATACCGGAAAAACCGGCCTCCATCGCATTTTTCGCCGCCTGCCGGTAGTCGCCAATCGTGGCTTGAATCTCGTCGATGGTCAACGGACGCGGCACCTCATATTCCTTTTTCCCTTTGGGCGTACGGATAGAGTCACCATTGAGCTTAACGGCGGACGCCGATACCGGGGGCTCACCATCATGGAAATCGCTATGCGAAGCCCGGCCACAATGCCATAGCTGCAGGAAAATTGGGGTTCCAGTTGGCTTGAGCCGCTCTGTGACTTTCCGCCAGCCATC
This sequence comes from Desulfobacterales bacterium, assembly GCA_046704125.1. Taxonomy (GTDB): domain Bacteria; phylum Desulfobacterota; class Desulfobacteria; order Desulfobacterales; family JBJKSK01; genus JBJKSK01. The sequence goes on from JBJKSK010000224.1 coordinate 5,399, forward strand.
GATCATCTCTTTGGTATAGATGCCGGGCGAACCGATCCAGCCGATGCCCTGGGCCGAAACCACCGTTGCTTCGGTAATGATTAGGCCGGCAGAAGCCCGTTGGGCGTAATACTCGGCCATCAACTCGTTTGCCACCCGGCTCTCACCGGCCCGCCCTCTTGTCATGGGGGCCATGGTGATTCGATTTTTCAGGGTAAGTTCACCTATTTTCGTTGGTCCAAAAAGTTTTGCTTCCGTCATGGTTTTCTCCCTATGTTTTATTCTTTAAACCGATTCAATTGATTTCTCGGGACGAGCAGTAATTTCTCCAGCAATAAAAGGTCCTTTTCAGAACGTCGAAAACACCTCTTTCTCACCTTATTGGTAATTTGAGCCGTCTAGGCTTCACCCCAAAACCAACTGTTGAGTACGGTGCTATCGTTTGATTGACCGGGCTGGCGGACGGGCCCTCCTGACAGCAGGCTCTGGGGTCTTGTGTTGCCAGACGCAGGATGTCTGACAGCGGTTCACCATTTGTCGTTGTCTCTTCGATCTTTCCCGCTATGAAATTGCAAAACAGATCGCCGATTTTGTCCGGTGCAAGACGACTGACCCCGGAAGTCGACCGGTCTGTCTTCTCGCGGGTCTCGTTGCGGCAGCTTTGCATCAGACCGTATTCGTTGCGAAATTTCTTAGAAAAATCAAAGAGAAAATTCGTTTATCTTGTCGGCCAGATCCAGAAGATTGCTCATCGTAAGTGTTGGATGTATCCCCCAGGGGTCAAAAATCGCTTCCGGAGATCGTCGAATCCAGACAGATTTTATCCCCGCCGAAATCGCTCCGATGACATCAAAAGGATTACCCGAAACCAGCCAGGAATGACAGCCAATGGCATCGGCCTTTCGCAAAAAATGACAATAGGCTCCGGTGGAAGGTTTGAAGGTCTTGATGTCGTCGACGCTGACAACGCCGTGAAACAAATCTCTGATACCTGCATTGCTCAGCAGGGTCTCAAGCGCATCTGCCTTGCCATTGGAAAATGCGTAGAGACGAAATCCGGCCGAGCGCGTGCGGGCGAGCCCTTCCTTCACGTCCTCGAATATGGGAAGCACACGGTAGACGTCAAGAAGTTCAGCCTTCTGTCGGGCAGACAGGACTACTTTGTGAAAAGCACAGGCGTAATCCAGAGCCTGGCTTGTACATACATCAAAGCTTACATAATTTTGCATAAGCGAGCGCCGAAACGAGTATTCCAGCTGTTTGTCTCGCCAGGTGCGAGAAAACGTTTGTGCATCCACATCCATGTTCTGCAATGCTGCAATAACTCCGTTTGTATCGATCAGCGTTCCGTAAACATCAAAAGCAATGGTTGTCTTCATAATCTTACCTCATTTTTATCAGGCAGACTGAATCACGACAGCGCATCGAGTCACTGTCAAAAGTGTTGAACCTGATTTTTCAAAGTCTTCAGGGTTTGCTCCGGTTCAGGACGGACGGTATAGTCCGCATTGACCTCGGCGTCTGTGATAAATCCATTGGCGTCAATGATGAACCGGGCAGGCAGAGGCAAGGTCCATGAGTCATCTCCATTATAGCGGGGTAAATCGAGGCCGAAGCCCCGGTAAACTTCCTGAAGGTACTCAGGCAGAGCAAACCTCAGACCGAACATCGCTGCCACAAGATTTCCAGGGTCGGACAGCAAAGGAAAAGTCAGCTCGAGCTTTTTCACAATCTGACGGCTGAATTTTCCCTGCTGAGGGGAGACAGCGACCAGAAACGCCCCGGCTTCCTCAAACCCCGCTGCCGCTTTATTCAGAGCCTCCAGCTCCAGGTTGCAGTAAGGTCACCACCCGCCCCGGTAAAAACTGACAATCAACGGCGCCCTGGCAAGCAGTTGCTCCGAGGTGAACTCTTGGCCGTTGTGATCGGTCAAGGCAAATGCCGGCGCCTGGTCCCCTTTTTTCAAGACTTTTTCCAAGATTCCCGACGACTCCAGCTCCCTTGTTGCTCGCTCCATGATACGGACCGTTTCCCGTGGGGCGCGGGATATGAAATCGGCCCTGTGAGCCGCCAGCTTTTCTTTCAGGTTCATGGTGTGTCTCCTCAGGAATTAGAGCCACTTTTCGTCGTTACTTGACCGTCATCGATAAACGGCGTCTTTCCCCTTGTCATCCAATCGGATTGTCGGCATAAAACAGCATCCGTTCGGTGGCACAATCCGTAAATACTAGACTGGTCTGTTATGCTGACAGCCAAAGGAAATTACCGCAAAATCGACGTGAATACGATATCGATGAAATCTTTCATCGGCTGAGTTGATTTCATCACCTTGGCCCGCAATATGGCTCCTTCCCAACTCGCAAGGATGAAGCCGGCCACTTGCACCGGATCCATATCGCTTGACAACTGCCCTTTCGTCTGGGCCTCTTTGAGACAATCGGCAAAACGTTCTTTCCAGAGGCCGAACACCGCTTCCAAGCTGGAACGAAACCGCTCATTGACATCGGCCAGTTCCTGACCAAGATTGCCGAGGAGACACCCCTTGGTGCAACTGGTCTGCTGAAGACGGGCCATAGCGTTTTCTAGAAAATTCCTGATGCGGGCGATCGGTCCCACCTCTGGGTCGTCGAGGAAAGTCTGGAGCCGCTGTTTCAACCGCTCGGCATAAGCATCAATGACGGCCATCCCAAACTCTTCCTTACTTTTAAAGTAGTGATAAAACGATCCCTTGGGTACATGCGCCGCCTTCAAGACCGCATCAATGCCTGTTGCATTGAAACCTTGCTGAGCAATGATATCGGTTCCGGCAAGTATGAGCTCTGTGTAAGTGTTTCTGTTTTTCATGTCAAAAAAATTAGACCATTCAGTCTAGTTTGTCAAGGGGCAAACCCGAGTGACGCGGCTCACGGGGTTCAACGATGGAATCCGCCTCTGGCACTAATGGTCATTTAAAGCCGCTAAAGGTTATTGTTTTTGTTTGGCAGCAGGCTCCACGCGGTTTGAGGCACCCGTCTGGGGGGCCTTTGACTCCGGAGCAATTCCCAGCCTTGTCAAGAGGCGCTTTTCCGAAAGCAGGCCGGGATGGTAACGGCCGTCAGGAAATATATAAACGGGTGTCGAGTCGATTCCCATGTGCGTCAAGAAGCTCATGGAGGCCTTGACCCTCTTGATCCCCTCCCGGCACTGGTTTTTGGATGTGTATTCTGTTTCCAGGCCTTTAAAGTTTTTGTGGTCACAGATAATCGAGATACATGACTGTTCGGCCCCTGGATGAATGGACAGGGGGAAAAACAAAAACTTGACCGTTACCTTCCCCTCGGCCGCAAGCTTTTTTAGAGTCTTCTCCCCTTCCTTGCAGTAAGGGCATTTCGGGTCGGTTACAAAGTAGAGTGTCTTGCCGGAATGGCCGATGCTAAAGACCGTAAGGGAATCCAATTTTCTCATTTCTTCAGGGTTCAAACGGTTGAGATCAACCATGGCCTGCTGTGTCAAATCGAATCCACTTTTAATATCAATCACATGACCAATCAAGAAGTACTTACTTTTGCTGTCTATATACAAAATACTTTTTCTACCATTGACCATCAAACCCACTTCGCAGATTCCCGGTATGGGGCTCTTTTTCACTTTAAGCACATCGCCCTGAATCTTCGTGACCTCCTCGAAGGCTTTGGAAACTTCTTCAATGGTCGGGCACAGCGCGGCAGCGCCGGCAAACGAGGGGATCAGCCACCCGACCGTCAAAGCCAACAATAGTGTGCCAACGAATGCACCCGTTTTCCGTTTCACGATAACGCTCCTTTCCCATTTATCCTGCAATTGAAATCCAGAGCCGCGCATTCCTGCAAGTCGCCTGGGTCTTTTACCACACCCCCTGAGGTTTTCAAAGAAATTCACGCCCGGGCGGTTCAACGGCTACAGGCGGGTAAAAGTTCCGAGGCCGTAATAAGGAGTTGTGAAGTTTCTCGAGCATGCATTTACAACCGGCTCGCACGATATCAAGCAGCAGACTTGCATGGTTTGAAAGCCGGTGCGGGGACCCGGCCGGGTCCGAAAGCTCGACGGGGAAAAACTCCGCTGGATATGCCGGACCGTTGTCGATAAGGGCCCTCTTCAATCGAGGTTTCCCTTCGCTCTTGGGCCACGCATCAGCGAGCCGATCCGGGAATAATTCGGTATTCGGCCCAGCGACGCCTCTGCAGGCCGGTTGTTTCTTCAATTGTTCGTAAAGGTCGGATAGGAATAATCGGCCGTCCCGCTGGTTCGGGCGATGCCGGGGATAGTCGCAACGATCAGATTGTAAGTTGGCCAAAGGAAGAAAATACCGCGCTACCCGCTTTCACCAAAACAGAAAAAGGATTGTCCTCATGGATTCAGGATGGCTGCAACGAACTGACAAACCATTCAAATGGTCAACCGAAGGATTATAGGATGTCCCCTTATCTTCCTTAGCCCTATTCTCGTTGCGTCTCACGATGAGCGAATATGGCGATCATTAAAACGATACCATAGATGATATCTCGAACCGGATGCCCAACTTGAGATCCCGTTAGCAAGATTTGCAGAGCTGTCAACAGCAGCGCTGCGCCAAAAATCCCGAGATAGTGTCCTTTCCCGCCGGTTATCAAGGTGCCTCCCACAACGACAACCGCTATTGAAGGAAGAAGGTAGGGATTTCCCATTCCATTGAATGCCTGGGTATTGTACCCCGTGAGCAATATGCCCACTATCGCCGCGCACAAACCGCTCAACCCATAGCAAGATACAACTATAGAACGTACTGGCACGCCTGATAGGGTTGAAACTTGTCGACTGTTGCCCACGGCGTAAACGAAACGGCCGAAGGACGTTTTTGTCAACAACACCGTTCCCCCGATTACGAAAATAATAAGACCGTAAATAGCCGGCGTCACCCCCCAAAGTTTTCCTGACATAAACCACGTGATGCAAGGCGGACTCCAACCCTGCGGGGTGCCACCGGTATATACTAGTGCCACAGCTTCCAAGATGCCGTTCATCGCCAGCGTAAAGATAATGGGGGATAAACCCATCACGCCGACAGCGATTCCATTTATGGTGCCTATGAACACCCCGGTCAGAAGGACCAAAGGTACCGCCCAGATGGCAGCGCTATTGTTCCCGCTGGCAAGACTGGTCAGCAGAATCCCGCACCAAGCGATCAGCCACGGGACAGAAAGGTCAAGCCCACCGATCAAAACGACGGCACCTTGCCCAAACCCGAGGATAGCAAGAAACGTTGTCAATAAAAACAACGAGTTCGTGTAGAAAAAGAAACTTGTGCTGCTACCTGAAAAAAAGCGTGAAAACATCACCAAAAGAAAAAGAAATACATACGGCGGTATTACTATACGCAGTAGCTGCGCATTGCGCATAGCCCATCCCTGAACCAGAGAGTTCGAGTTTTCTTTAATCTCGGTGGTCTCAGGGGTTCTGCTTGAGATCCGTATAGATTGCCCTGCAGCGATCTTCTTGGAGCGCAATCTATCCAACCAGACGATAATGCCTAATCGCGCCACGCGCATTGACTTCGCAAATTCCGAGTTGCGTGAGAGCATGGGTCCAATCGCCGCCAAAATCAGAAGGCACCCTTCGACTGCAGTTGCGTAATAGGCAGAAACGTTCAGTGTAACCAGAAGCGATACGATGAGCATCAGAATATAGGCTCCGAATACAGACCCTGTGGCACCCCCTTTACCACCCTCAAATTGGGTTCCACCCAAGACTACCGCGGCAAATATGGGCAATAACATGGGCTCCCCGATAAGCGGGTCCCCAGATCCCGTTAGCCCGGTGATAAATATCCCGGCTGCCGCATAATAAATGCCCGCTATGACATAGACACGGAACTTAACCAATTGGACTCTTACGCCGTTGGCCCTGGCACCATTTTCATCGCTTCCGACGGCATAGGCACTTGTTCCCAGGCGGCAGGAGCAAATAATCCCCCATGCCAGCAATCCAATCAAAACAAGCAGGGCTGGCATGGGCAAAACGCCACGAATCGCATCACCCGTAATCCATTGCGAAAATGCAGGGGGAATGGACCCGCCTGGTTGCTTCAAAATAAGCAGCGCCACACCATCCAGTAAGAACATCATCGCCAGGGTCACTACAATAGACTGCAATCTCAGGTAGCAAATGAAGAAACCATTAATAGCGCCGATACCGGCTCCAAAAAGTACTGCAAGAAAGCACCAGGAAATTTGCGAAAATGGCGTAGTGCCAAACCGGGTCGCCAAGATAACGTTTACCACGGCCACAACGCTGCCTGCAGTAAGATCAAAGCCCCCGATAATAATAACCAGTGTTTCGCCAACAGCCGTTAGGGCCAGCGCCGCACCGGAACCGCATAGGTTGGAAAAGTCATAATAAGAATAGCCGCGTGGACTAAAAACCACGGTTATGCCCATTGCGACAATAAACACAGATATTGCAACCAACAAGCCTTTGCTTCTACCAAAGTCAAACCTGTCAGCTATTGGCCAGCCCTTACTTTTTGGCATTTTCCCCATCACTTCATTCACTTTTCTGAAGCAACCTTTGACTCGTACCCCATAGCGGCGGCAATTAACAGATCTTCCGAAAGTTTTTCACTAAGGAACTCTTGTGTAACTCGGCCTCTATACAGGACAATGACCCGGTCGCATAAATTGACGAGTTCAGGTATTTCCGAGGAGTAAAAGAGGATCGCCCCCCCGTTTGACTTAAACCGCTGCATTAACAGATATATTTCAGATTTTGCGCCGATGTCGACACCACGGGTTGGATCGAACATTAGCAATACTCGACTCTCGGCCATAAGCCACTTGGCAATAGTGATTTTCTGTTGATTGCCGCCGCTAAATGAGGTGCAAGGCCGATATGAAGTGTTAGGGTCAAATCCTATTGATTTCAGAACAGATGTCACCGCCTGATTTTCTTTTTTTCTGTCAATCATCCATCCCAGGCGCCTGAATCTTTTGATTACCGGAATCGAAACATTCGTGCCAACGGAAAGGTTCAGAAACAATCCTCCGTTTTTCCGATCTTCTGGTACGTAGGCGATGCCTTTCCGGATAGCATCGATAGGAGAACTCAAAACCGTGGATCTTCCGTCCAGTTCGATTTGTCCTCTCGTGGTTCGTCCCATGCCAAACAGCGAAAGAAACAACTCAGACTGGCCCATGCCCTGTAACGCTGCAACTCCGAGTATTTCACTTCTTCTCAAGGATAAGGAGACTTGCTCCAACCCGTTTGCCGTGGATAGATTTTTCAGGCATAGTACCGGTGCTTCCTGGGTTGGAATCCTGGTTTCAGAGCGCGGCGGATAGGCACGGCCAAGCGAACGACCGATTATTAAGGAGACAATTTCGTTATCATTTATCTTATCAAACCGGAAGTCTCCAACATTGGCTCCATTTCGCAATATCGTCAAGGATTCGCAAAACTCCCGCGCCTCCTGCAAACGGTGCGAAATGAATAAGATGGTGACCCCTTCCGCCTCGAGACGGCTGATCACGTCACCAACCCATTGCACATCCTTGCCGGAAAGAGTTGAGGTAGATTCGTCGAGCAATAGAATCTGCGGCCTGCGGGCAACTGCTTTGGCGATCTCGACTTTTTGCCGCAGGGGCAACGGGAGTTGATCAATTCGCCATCTCGGATTGATATCCTCTAGACCAATTCCAGCAAGGGCTGTCAAAGCTTCCTGTTCGAGCCTATGCCTATCCACAAACATGCCCGCTTTCAGCGGTTCGACGCCCAGAAACATGTTTTGCGCAACGGTGAGTTCAGGCACCAAAGACAGTTCCTGGAAGGCCGTTTGAATGCCCAGCTCCTGCGCGCGACGGGGATTATCAATATGCGCTTGCCTGCAAAAAATCGAAATTTCACCTGCGTCTGGGCGAATGAGACCACTCAATAGCTTCACTATTGTGGATTTTCCAGCTCCATTCTCGCCAAGAAGGGCATGTGTCTTGCCTTGTTTAATCTCGAAAGACACACCATTCAGTGCTACCGTCGCGCCGAATGCCTTACTGAGCTTTTCAAATGCAACAGCGATTCCATTTAGGGGATTCATTGACTATGCTTTTACGAGGGATTTTGGGATATAATTAGTCATCAGGAGCACGGTGGCGTTAGTCAGCCGTGCTCCTGACTCAAGTTCAATCTGCACTTTTTGACTTGCATCAATACTCGGGTTCACCCCGTAAAGCGGCTTTAAGACCCACCTCCGGGGTCAACGGGGAGTAAATGGCGTCGTAAAAGCCGACCGGGACCAGACTCGGATCAAAACAATTGCATCCACCCGCCATTTCCTTCCACGATCCAGTCTTGCATAATTTCACTGTACTCGGATCGACTTCGGTTATTGGCAGATTTGTGATCGATTTTATTTTTCCCCCTTCCAACGCCTTGACAGCCATTTTCAGGGCTAGCGCTCCCGCGTAAACTGGCGATCCGGCACTTGCATGTGGTGCTCCAACAGGACGATAGACCGCTGAAACGCCTTTGACCGTTCCTGGCTTTAACATTTGGATCCGATTTTCATTCGTCGATTCCCCACCGCATGCACGCAACTTATCCAGGGGAATACCCGCCTCGAGCTGCATGGCGGTAAACGTAGAGCATCCAGCCTCCACCCAAGCGCCGTCAATTTTATCCCAGCCGTACGTGGCCACCAGCTCAGAGAATTTTTGCCGCGCCACAGCTTGCGACCACATGCCATTTGCCTCCGCGAGAATATGGATGCCGGGATACTTGGCCATTACATCATGGAAGGCTTTCACCTGCTCGGTGTCTACGGTCGTACCTGGAACGCCGGTGATTCCAACGACGTTGCCCTTGTGATTGAGCCGATTGGCAACGTACTGCGCTCTGAACCGACTTTGTTCATATTGATTTTGAGAGAAATTATAGGCACCTTTCGCCGTAGTCTGGGAATCGTACGCGCAGACTATGACTCCCTGTTTAATCGCATTTTCTATTGCCTGATTGAGCCCGGTTGGAGAAATCGGGTACACAATTATGGCATTCGCACCGGCTTGAACCATGGAATTGATCTGCTGGATTTGCTTCGCGACATTTGGACCGGCGACCTCAATACGGAAATCAATTTTGTCGCGATAGTGCTTCGCCATGGCTTTGACCATATTCTCCGCTTCGTTTTGCCATTCATTCCCGATGTAACTCATGCTCAGGAATACTTTGTACTTTTTCGCTTGTGCAGCGGCTGGTATCGAAGCGATCAGTACAAAAGACACAAAAACCGAAATCAAAACATCCCGCACCATTCTGAATCTGTCCATAGTTGCTCCTCCTTTTCCTTTTTTTCGTGTTGCACGAGTTGACGATCAGATCCGCCTGCCTGGTTCACCCCAAGCCTTTATATTGGCAATTCGAGACGCATTCCAAAGGCACCGTGATCATTTAACCCTGGAACTGATAGTAGCCGTCCCAGGCTTTCGCGGGGACCTTGGCAGTATAGAGCGCCATGCCATGACCGCCTTCAAGGTCACTGGCGGCGAGTATCGTCTGGTTTGTCCCCGGAATGATCGCATTATGGGATGTATACAGCATGTGGCCTTTAATCCTGTCAGGAATCAAAATTTGAGCAAAGGGGATGCCGGTTTTGCCGTCCAAGAGAATAAATCTGCCCTGTCCCCACATGGCTTGGTATATATTTCCGTCAGCATCGGTTTCCAGCGAATCCGGCCCGAGATTTCCTCCTTGGTAGTAATAAAGGACAGAGCCTCCGTAAGGCTTAATCGTGATTCCGTCAGGCTCCAAATTGAAGCGGTCCAGGCGAGCGGCGCAAGTTTCGCTGACGAACAGGGTGTTCTGCAATTTTGGGGTCATGACGAGCCCGTTTGGCCCGGTCAGATTGCTGACAACGGTAGTAATGGTCTTGAAGTCGGACGATACATATTCAACGGTGCCTATAGAACTTCCCACGACCCCCTTAAAGTTTGTGAAATAGAAGCCGCCTTCGCTGTCAAAAAACAAGTCGTCAACCACATATTTGCCTTCGGCAACGACCTGCTTCACACCGCTGCCATCCGGGTTGAAGCATACTACGCCGCCAGTGCTTTTGCAGTCACCCAAATAAGCGACAAAGATTCTGCCATCTTTGTGTATCTTGAGTCCTGCAGGCAGCTTGCCCTCCAGCGTGATGACTACGGAAACCAGTTTATCGGGCGTCACCTTAAAAATTTTCCCGCTCTGCACCCCAACCATCCAGAGGTGGCCATGGCGGTCGAAACACAGCCCCTCCAAGGTGTCAAAATCATTTTCTGATATTTGAAGCCATTTCTGGGCGACAACCGTTTGCAGATCTTCCTCTCCGGGCAGTTTCGGAAAGTAAGACCCTTTCGCCTGGTATACTACCTCGGGAAGTGCCAAAGCCGCATCAGGATCAGTCTTTAGTTTCATACTCAGTCATCCTCTCAGTGAACCATAGTTCCTTGAATCGAATTTGCGATCACGCCCCATCGTCTTTCCGAAATTGGGCAAAACAGGTTAGATAAATCCCTTTCGTTTTCGGTGGAAGGGTTCGTCTCCCTTCATGTGCGCCCCCGGGCAGGGGTTCCCGCCAAGGTTTGTAGATCCCACGCCAAACGGGTTGCTCAGAACTGAACGTTTTGGAGCCCCTTCAGGCCCAGGATCTGGCGTGCTTCTTCGGGGGTGGCGGGATCGATGCCAAGCTCATGGGCTATCTTCACCACCTTGCTCACCTGCTCGGCACTGCTTTTGGCCAGGACCCCTTTTGAG
>JBJKSK010000225.1:0-3474 GCA_046704125.1 Desulfobacterales bacterium
GGCGGATGGTTCGCAGGTCGGGTAAAATCGCCATGTCGGCATATCGGCCGGGGCCGATTCCACCGATGACATGATCCAGGTGGAAATGGGTTGCCGGGTTGACAGTAGCCATCTGGATGGCTTCCATGGGTGAAAAACCGCAGTCGATGGCTTTTTGGACCACGTATTCCATGTAGCCTTTCTCCAGAAGCTCTCCCGGGGTGATGCCGTCGGTGACTAAAATCAGCCGCCGCGAATCGACGTCTGATTTTTTCAGGGTGGCGATTTCCTTCAGGTCTCTGCGGATGCTGCCTTCACGGATCATGACGTAAAGCCCCAGGCGCAGGCGCTCCAGGGCTTCCTGGGCCTTGATGGGCTCGTGGCACGAGGTGATTCCGGACGCGGCATAGGCGTTTAGCTTGCCGTTGCTGGCTCCTGCCGAATGCCCTTCCAGAGGTTTTCCAAAATGGCGCGCCCCATCCACGACGGGCTGCATCCGTTTGGGGTCGGTGACGACGGCCTGCCAGTAGGATTCCCCCAGTCCGACCATGTCGGTTCTGGCCATGAGTCGCTCCAGGTCCATGCCGGTAATGGGAGGATGGTTGGTGCTGATGGAAATCACGGGCGGAACGGTTCCGAAAAAATGGATGGGTTGATCGGCCAGGGAGTCCATGAAATCCACCACTCCGGGCAAACCGCATACCGTATAAGGGTCGGCGGTCTCCGTTACGATGGCTGTGGTTCCGCCTGGAATGGCACATTGGAGAAATGCTTCTGCGGTGTAAAGGCCCGCCATATGGGTATGCCCGTCGATAAAGCCTGGGATCAAGGGTTTTCCTAGCGCATCGATGACGGTGGTATCGGCTCCGATGGCATGCTTGGGATTTTGTCCCACATAGGCGATCCATTGGCCCCATATGCACACGGCCTGGTTTTCCAGCAGCTCTCCGCTGTAGACATTGGCCAGTGTGGCATTTATCACGGCCAGATGGGCCTTCTCTTTGCCCAGGGCCACGTTCATCAGGTGTGCGGTCCGCAGCACATCGCTTTCATGCATCCGGATTCTCCTTTTCCGATTTCAAGTCATCGTCAACGGACTGCCGGCGAAATGGAATCCACCGGGTCAGGGTGAAAAGGTCTCCAGCAGGCGGGCCAAGGCGCCCAGGTGCGCTTTTTCCTCTCCGGCGATTTTATAGAGCACCTGCCTGGCATCGGGCTGTTGTATTTTTTGGGAAAATCGCAGGTAAAGGTCCATGGCCTGGGTTTCCAGCATCATGGCCAGCTCCAGCAGGTTCGCCGGCGAATCGAGATAGGACCGGTTGGCATCCAGAAATTCTCCGATGTCAAAACCGCCTTCCATACGATCCGGCTCGGCTGAAGCCGTCTGGGCCGCATCGGGGGCCATTGCCCTCAGCGCCTCCTGGTGCCGTTTTTCGATGGCGGCCAGCTTTCTTAGCAAGTCGGCCACCGCGGGATCCTGGGTGCACGCTATGGCCCTGCGGTAAAAGGCTCCGAGGCCTCGCTCCAGGTCGCATCCGATGGCTATAATTTCTTCGGGCGACTCGTCGCCGCGAATCATCTCCAGGTTCAATTCTACCGGGCCTTCGGCGATCTCCCCTTCCCATGAATACACGCCGCCCCTGAGATGGTAGACCTCGGGAAAGCCTCTTCCGATCAGAAGCTGCGCGGCCGCCCGGCTTCGCCCGCCCGAGGCGCAATAAACTAGCACCGGCGCACCTCGGTTGAGCGTATCCGCCTCCTCTACCAGCCGGGACAGGGGGATCAGCCGCGCGCCGGCCAAGTGTGCGGCCTCGTATTCGCTGGGCTGGCGTACATCCAACAGGGTATAGGCGCCCTCGGCCGTGCTTTCAATAAAGCCCCGAACCTGGTCGGGGTTCATCTCACGGATCGGTTCAAAGAGGCGTTTTTTTTCGTCCATGATCCCACCTCATTGGAAAATAGGATGAGTTCATAACGCTTCCGGCTGGTCTCGAAATGCGATGTCTTGCCGGGCGATGGCCGCGGCCGACCTCCATGAGAACCTTTTAGCGGAATTGGCCTGCCCTGGCAACGGGTTTTGGGCCCCTTGGCATCAACTTCCCCGAGGCTTTTGGCCGAGCGCCAAAAGACCGGGTGTTTGGGCAAGGGTAAAACCATAAGGCGGGGCGGGATGGGGTTGGCAGGAATATACCGGCAGTGGCCCCCGGGGGGGAGGGTTTTCACCCCTCGCGTTGAACAAGGCCCGCAAAAATGCAGACCTCGTTCAACGGTTACGGAACGTTCACGGGAAGAGAGGTTTCCCTTTCAGGCTTGGGTGCTTACCACGTTGCCTGAAGCCGAGATCGGCTGCAGGCTTGCCAAGTTTTGTTCCAGCGTGTCTAGAAAACTTAGCAGGTTCACGTTCTGAGCCTGTTGGGAGGAAGTCGACGTCGTTGACTGACTGCTTTGAAGCGCTTGGATCAAGGTGTTGAAAGCATCCTGCAGATTTGTGGTGGCAGAGGTGCTGGCTGCTGTGGTGGCGGACGAGCTATCTGTTGTGGTGGCGGCGGTCGACAGCGCAGTCGAAGCAGAGGTGCCGGAACTCGCCGAAGAAGTGCTGGAAAGCTCCGAGATGAGCGAGGACAGGCCGTTTTCAAAACTGGATCCCGCCAGGCCCGTAGCGGCGGTAGCGGTGGTGGAGGACGACGACGCCTCTTGTGTGCCGACGGCCTGGAAAAGCGTGTACATGAAATTGGCCATGTCTCCTTGCACGCTGCTGGTTTGCGTCCCGGAATCATCCTGGCTGCCATCGGTGCTGGTCTGAGTGGCATTCTGGCTGCTTGTGCCCGATGCATCGGGAACCGACAGCCCCAGCTGACTCAAGGTCTGGGCCAACGCCAGGCTCATGGCGCCGCCATGATGGTGCCTGTGGCCGCCTTGCACTGCCGTGCCGTCGGCGCCATCCGTGGTTTGCAGGTTTTGCTGGTTCAGCGCGGCCAGCTGTTGCATCCAAGTCGAAGAGGTTGTGATGGAATTGATGGTCATTGCCGGTCTCCTTTAGGTGAGGGTGTGGTTGAGGATGCTTCAGGATTAAGGCCGTCTCAGGCACCGCGAAACCCGTTTTCGGGTGTAGGCAGTTTTTTCCCCTAAAAAAAGGCCCATGGGAAAAGCTTGCCGCAACCAGCTGGTGTTTTCTCGGGAACCGGTTGCCGGGGTCGATCTTTACCTGCTGAATTTATTTAATATTTTTTATCTTGATAAATCGCCTTAAATTTTTTGTTCAAATAAAATGCAGAAACTATGCCATGGGGCGGTGGCTATTGGCAGGTAACCTGGGCAGGGGAGTATGGGGGCAGGGTGCCGGTGGATTAGTGGCGCCGGGGTTTCGAAATCTTTCCCGGTCTTTCAGGCGGGGGCCGGCCAGGAATGCTTCGCCTCAGGCTGGACAAAGGGCAGGTGCAAGGTGATCATGGTGCCCTGCTTCAACTCGCTGTGGATCTGCAGCCGGTAGGGTGG
>JBJKSK010000226.1:0-6311 GCA_046704125.1 Desulfobacterales bacterium
CTAACGTGCGGGCGAACGGGGCCCGCCAAAAAGTCGGTTCATCTGCAGGAGAAGCCCCAGATTGCCTTCCGCGGTGTATGCCTGGGTCATAAACGCCTCCCGGCCATCCCGTTCTCTGCGAGCGATCGCCAGCCAGACCCCGGCGGGAGTGCGGATGAAAAGATCCGGTTTCCGGGAGGGCGACCGGCCGATTTCGCATCTGCCGTGGTGGATGTGCAGATAAGCCTCAAAGTTTTCAGCGCCGGACACGATCAGCCCCAGGACCGCGTCCAGGTCCCCGGCCGCGTCCGGACAAAAGGTGTCCGGCATGCGGGATATGGCCTGCCAGGCGCTTTCCGGCAAAACGCCGGGCAATGGGATTTGAAGCCCTGAAGCTGCCGGGCCCCGGGCCATGTTTTTCTGCTCCGACAGGGAAGGCAGCCCCAGGCGTTTCAGATAGTAGTCCGGAAACCGGCGGGTAAACGGCAGGCCGAAGCCGATGACCAGGGCCCAAGGAATCAGCACGCCGGTCCAAAACGATGGGTAGAGGCTGCTTACCAGACACAGGGCGAACACTGCTGACCACACCAGGGTCATGATTCGATTGATCCGGATGAAGACCGGGTCTCCCCAGGCATCCTCCGGGGTACGTCGTTTCGCGTAGTAGTAGGTGAAGGGCTCCATTCCCAGGAGGGGTGGAACAAAGGCAGCGGCAAAGAGACAGAGATAAATGCCCGTGATCGAATACCCGGAAAGTGCCGCCATCGCGCCGGTGGGCCAGAGCATCAACGCCAACGAGACCACGGCAAAGTATCCTGCGATGGCCCAGTCGAAATAGGACGGCTTGTCCCACCGATAGGCGATTCCGATGATCGCGGCACAGCAGGTTGTCATGAGCAAAGCGGCCATTGTCATTTCTGCGGGTGCCGGTCCGGATGCGACCCAGAACTTGAAGCAGACAGGGGGCAGAAAAGAAGCCGTGAAGAGAAAGATCCGCCTGGATTTGCTCAGCGGTTTCATAAGCGTGCTCATTTCTTGAATCCCCGGGTCCGGTTTTCCGAGGCGGCGGCATTTTCCATATCCGCTGCCAGCTCCTTGGCGATTTCCGATACATTCCGGACGAGGTCTTCGAAAAACCGCAGGCCGAATCGGTAGCACAGGAATTGAAACCGGTCGACCCGGCCCTCGATTTGGGGCTGGATGGCCTTGAGGTTTTCGCGGGCTTGCCGAACGTCTTCCAGGTGCTTTCCGGCGGCCGCATGCCTGTCTTCGGCGCTGAGATGGGAAAAGAAAAAAAGTCGCGTGAGAAATGGATTCTTTGGATTTCCCATCTCGAAGGGCGCCCTGAGTTCGCGCATGAAGGCCTCCCGGCCCGCTTCAGTGATGGTGTAAACCTTGCGGTTGGGCGATCCGTCCTGCATCTCCACGCGCATGGTGACCCATCCCTGCTTTTCCATTTTTTTCAGGGCCGGATAGATGGAGCCGTAACTTAGGCCCGAAAAAAAAGAGAAGGAAAGGGAAAAGGCCTTCTTGAGTTCGTAACCGGTCCGGCTACCGGCCATGAGAAATCCCAAAAGCATGGTTCGTACGTCCATTTGAATTCATCTCCGCTATATATTTATTCACTATATATCGAAGCGATATATAGATGTCAAGAAAATAACGGAACAAAACGGTTCACACGGCGGGGTTTGGCGAGGGTGCGCCGTCAGATCGTTTGGCCTGAAAAACAAAGACATTGAATTTATAATAAAAAATTGATAAAAATGGAACGTCTATCCGCTGCGCTTATGCGTGTCTCGTCTGCGGACACCCCCTGAGATTACAAGGAGAACCCATGAACGAAAATAAACCCGGAAATTTGAAGGCTTTTCTTGAGATAATGGGAAATGCGGAAGAACCTATCGGGATGTATTACACGGATCATCAACCCCCTGAAGGTTTTGCCCCTTTTGCGTCTTCAAGCCGCTTTCCCATTTTGCAGGCGATGAACAGCCGGAGCTGGTGATCTTTTTCGGCAGGCCCGAAGTCCTTGCGGGCTTGCACCAGTTGGCGACGTTTGTGACCAACGATTTTCACGTTGTTGAGTCGCCTTTCGGCTCCGGATGCGCCAACATGGTCACCTGGCCGATCAAGCACCTCCAGGAGGGAAAGCTCAAAGCGGTGATAGGGGGTTGGGACCCATCGGAGCGACCCTTTATGAAGACCGACGAGTTGAGTCTCACCGTGCCCTTTGCCATGTACCAGTTGTTGCTCGATGGCTGGAAAGACTCTTTTCTCACCGCCTCTGCCTTGAAAAGCGCCATGAAAAAAATCGCACGCAGCCGCAAGGCGTGGAACGAAGACTGAGAAAGACAGACCGCGTCGATTTTCAGATGCACGGGAGCTTGTTTTGGATTATTTCAAGTATGGACGGGATGGATGGTAGCCGCGCGCTGATGAGGCGGCGAGGGCGTGCCGGTTTACGGCCGAGTGCCGGAAAGGATGAACCGCATGAAGGTACTTAATCTTTATTTCTCGGGTACGGGAAATACCGAGAAGATCGCCAGGCAAATCGAGAAAACCCTTTTGGAGCATGGGCACCAGGTGGACAGCGTCAAAGCGGGTGATCGTTTTGAGCCAGACGTTCTCACCTATGATTTCATCTTTGTCGGATCGGGGGTCTATGCGTGGCTGCCCGGAAAACCGATGATGCAACTGCTGAGCCACCTGAGGGAAAAATGCGCGAAGACAAAAGAGATAAAAGCCGCGTCGCCGAAGCGGCCCGGGAAAAAAGCGGTGGTCTACTGCTCCTTCGGCGGGGGCCACACGGGAATAAACGAGGCGATCCCAGCGGTGAAATACATGGGGCAGTTGTTCGACCACCTCGGCTTCGAGATCATCGGCGAATGGTTCGTGGTCGGCGAGTTCCATGGAAAGCTCAGCCACCTTTCCCTTTCCGGCCGTCTGGGAAACATTGTCGGCAGGCCCAACGAAACCGACCTGCAGGAGATTGCACAAAAGGTAACCGGCATTTTACGGGTTTAGCCGTCCGATTCGATAAAAGAGTTGGCTGTATTCAAAAGGTGCGTTCAACATCGGCGCTCAGGCAACCCAGGAAAGGCACATGCAGCGATGAAAAGCATGCCGATCGAAAAAGCATTCACGTTGGTGGAATCCGGTCCTGTTGTTCTCATTACGACAAGCGATGGAGAAAAGAACAACATAATGACTATCTCGTGGACGATGGTGGTGGATTTTACGCCGATACTTGCCATCACCACGGGATCCTGGAACTATTCCTATGCGGCGCTTCGGGATTCCGGGGAATGCGTCATGGCTATTCCCACGGTGGATCTGATTGATTCCGTCGTTGGCGTGGGAACCTGTTCGGGCGTCGACACGGACAAATTTAAAAAATTTGGATTGACTCCCGTCAAGGCAGAGCATGTCGGGCCGCCCCTGATCAAGGAGTGCCTGGCCAATATCGAATGCAAGGTTATCGATATCGTCAAAAAACACCATATCGTCGTCCTCGAGGGCCTTGCCGCCCACTTCGACCATTCCCGAAAAGAGAAGCGCACCATTCACGCCATCGGGGATGGCACCTTCGTGGTGGATGGAGAAAGGCTGGACCGAAGGGAAATGATGCGGTCGAAGCTTCCAGACGGTGTTTAAGGAGCCGAGCAAGGACGAAGTCATCGCAGATACGGTTTCCTGGCCGGAAAGACGGCTTTAGCGTCCATGCCCCGGTGGGCCGGATGCCGCCTGCTTCGGGTCGCGCGGCTTCGGGATAAGGTTTCATGCCCCTGTCGGCGGCGGCCGTCCCGAAGCGGGAAGAGCAGGAAGCTTTGCTTAAACCAGGGCGTTGATCAAAGCCGCATAGAATCGGCACGCATCAACGATCTGGCTGATTTCACAGTTTTCGTTTACCATATGCGCCAGTTTGGACTCGCCGGGGCCGAAACCTATCGTTGGGATGCCCATGACTGACGTGGTTACGGCATTGGTGCTGAAGTCCCAGAAATCCAGTTGGGGAGCTGAGCCGAACACCATTTGGTGCGCCTTGACGCAAAAGCCAAATAGCGGATGCTCTTTGTCGATTTCCCAGGGCAGGTGAAAGGGTTCATATCGGATTTCCATCCCGGTCCAGCTTTTACGGTTCAAAGTGCCGATTTCCCAAGATGCCTTTTTCCCGGCAATGATTGATTCCATTTCCTTCTCGACGGTTTCCCGGGTCTCGCCCAGGGCCAGACGTCGGTCCAGATAAATTTCGCACTCAACGGGTACGGCATTTAGCGAGGCGCTTTTGCTGGAGATATCCGAAGCGACCAGGGTACCGCCGGTGTCGGGATCAGCCAGCAGACGGCCGCTTTGTTCTTCGATCCGGTCGATGATCTCCGCCATTTCATAGATGGCATTTACCCCTTTTTCAGGGGCAGACCCGTGAGCCGAGACACCGTGAGTCTTAACCCTGATCTGGGCCTTTCCTTTATGCCCGGTAGCCAGCTTGTTTCCTGAGGGTTCGCAGATGATCATGTAATCCGGGTGGATTTTTTTTTCCTGAAACAAGTGCTTCAGGTTCTCGCCGTCGCAGTCTTCTTCCAGGACGGTACAGGAGACATAGACGGTTTTATCGGGTAAAAATCCTAATTTTTTGGCCAGCCAGCCGGCATATATCGATGCTGCCGCCCCGGATTTCATATCCGCCGAGCCTCTTCCGTAAAGCCTGCCCTTTACAATGTCACCGCCGAAGGGGGGATGATCCCACTTCGATGCATCATCGACTCGGACCGTGTCCACATGAGAATCAAGCATGATCACCTTGTTGCCTGTCCCCATGCGGCCCACCAGATTCCCCATGGCATCCACGGCCACTTCATCATAATCCAATGCCTGCATCTTGTTTTTGATCTGGTTGATGACCTCTTGCTCCTGACCCGAGTAGCTTTTGATTCTAACCAGCTCCTGGGCAAATTTGATCAGTTCCGGTTTGATATCCATTAGTTGGGCGTGTAGCTGATCCATTGGTATTTTCCTTTTCGTCCGCGCATCGCCTAGGCGGGTTGAGCGAAAGTCTCTGGGCTCTATGGCCATTTCGAGAACTGCTCAACCTGGCTAAAGGTTGTTGCGGCAATTCCAGACAACCTCACGGTACAGTCCAGGCGATGTGTCTCCTTCTGTACTGATGCAAAGCACCCTGGAGGTCTCGCTCAGCCCGAGTTGCTCCCGGATTTTTCCCCCTTCCTTCATGAGCCAGTACAGCAATCCGGTGGTCACCGCGCCGGATTCCCCGGAAATCACCCGGGGATCCCCCTGGATCGGCGCACCCAGAATCCGCATTCCTTTGGCGGCCATATCATCTGAACAAGATACGTAAGCCGCCGGGTAGTCTCGAAGCATCTCCCAGCTTGTCAGACTCGGTTCTCCACAGGCCAACCCGGCCATGAGCGTTGAAAGCTCTCCTTTTACAGCATGGGAAAAGCCATCGTTTTCACACGCAGAGACATAGAAACAGTTGGCGGCATCAGGTTCAACGATGATAAATATCGGGCATTGCTTCCCGTACACAGACATGAAAAAGCCAATCATGGCCCCGGCAAAGCACCCGACACCGGCTTGCAGGAAAACATGGGTCGGCCGATCGACCCCCTGCGCCTGCATCTGTTCCATGGCTTCGAGCGCCAACGTCGTGTATCCCTGCATGATTGAGACGGGAATTTCGGTGTAGCCTTTCCATGCGGTATCCTGCACCGTAATCCAGCCCTGTTCCCGTGCCTTTTGGGCGGCCATGCGCACACAATCATCAAAATTAAGATCGGTGATGTGACATTGAGCACCATGGGCACGGATATTGTCGCGGCGAATCAAAGCAGAACCCTTTGGCATAAAAATCACCGCCTTTTTGCCAAATTGCGCGGCCGTCCAGGCCAATCCGCGTCCGTGGTTCCCATCCGTGGTTGACGCAAAGGTGATGTCTCCGATGGCATCGGATGCCTCTTGCGATTTAAGATCTTCAAAGGCGGTTTTGCTCATGTCCATGCCCAGCTTCTCAGCCAGAAGCTTGCCGACGGCGTAAGACGCGCCTAATGCCTTAAATGCATTGAGTCCAAACCGATACGACTCATCCTTGACAAAAAGCGCCCCTAACCCGAGGTAACTTGCCAGTTTGCCCAAAACAGCCAGAGGCGTGGGCGCATAGGCAGGAAAGGTCTTGTGGAACCGGCGCACGTTTTGTGCCACCTCTTGACTGATCAGGGATATGTCGGCACCGGTCATCGGGGGTTTCGGATTTTCGTTGAATTTCACGCGCACGCTGGACAATTCAATTCTCCCTTTGCCATTTTTTGTCG
>JBJKSK010000227.1:0-4095 GCA_046704125.1 Desulfobacterales bacterium
CTCTGAGAGATTGAGGTTGCCCTTTTCCATCAATTGGTGGATCTCGCCCTGGCTCATGCTCTCCGTGATTTCGGCGATCACGCCGATGATGGCCGGTTTTTTAGCCTTTGCGGCAATGGAAAGAGACCGGGCCAGGAGAAAATCACCCACCAGTACCGCCGTGGGTGCTCCCCAGATGGCGTGTGCCGCAGCGGATCCCCGCCTCAGGTCGGCGCCGTCGACCAAATCGTCGTGAAGCAGTGTGGCGGCATGAAGGTACTCGAAAATGGTGGAAAACGTCTTGTCATAATTGCCGCGATAGCCGCACAGGCGGGCCGAAAGTACCATGAGCAGCGGCCGGAGACGCTTTCCGCCGGCAAAGAGAATGTGGCGCGCGGTCTGACGCACCAGATCCAGATAGGGGTTGAGGTTTTCTTCCAGGGCCAGTTCGATGTCTACCAGGTCGTCTGCTACGGCATCCAGGATGTCCGCCTTGAGATTCCTCATGTGGTTTCTCCGATAAGATCGTATTCCAGGGAATCGGTGATGGTGACATCGACCCGGTCGCCGATGGCGATTTCTTTTTGGGTTCGAACATAGGTCACGCCATCGACTTCCGGCGCCTGGAAGAAGGTGCGCCCCACATACAGCCCAGGTTCCTCGATCTCTTCGATGAGCACGGGATAAATCCGGTCCAAATGCTTTTCGTTGTTTCGAGTCGAAATATGTTTTTGCAGGCTCATGATCCGGTCATGGCGTTTCTGGGCACTGCGCTTGGAAACATGGTCGGCCAGGCGGTGAGAAGGCAGGTCCGCAGCATCCGAATAGGTAAAGACGCCCAGGTGATCGAAGCCCACCGTTTCGATAAATTCGGCAAGCGTATCCACATCGGCCTCGGTCTCTCCGGGAAACCCGACGATGACCGTGGTGCGCAGGGCCGCCTCTGGGATCTGCGCCCGGACGGCGGCAAACAGCTTAACCAGATCGGCCCGGCATCCGTTTCGGCCCATGCGGCGCAGCACCGCGTCGCTGGCGTGTTGCACGGGAATATCAAAATACGGACAGATGTTGGGATAAGCGGCGACCGTTTCCCACAGGCGCTGGTCGATGCTTTCCGGATGCCCGTAGAGAAATCGGATCCAGGTGGTTTCAGAGATTTCAGCCAAATCTTTCAGTAGGGCGGACAGGGAATCGGGCGGGGTTTGGTCCGACCCGTAGGCGGTGGTATCCTGCGCCACCAGGACCAGTTCCCGGGCACCGGCTCCGATCAACTCGCGGGCCTCGGCGAGAATGTCAGGCCTGGGCCGGCTTTTTTGAAACCCCCGCAGCGTGGGAATGATGCAGTAGGTGCATTGCCGGCTGCAGCCCTCGGCAATTTTCAAATAGGCCATGGGGCCGGTGGTTCGCAGCCGGGGAGCGACGCCCAGCATATCGATCTGATCCGGATCGGGAAGCAGGCAGCCCTTCGCATCGGCCACCGCATCCAGAATCCGGTCGTAGGCCCCGGTGCCCAGAAACAGATCCACCTCGGGAAGCGCCTCGGCGATCTGTTGCCGG
The DNA here is from genome assembly GCA_046704125.1 of Desulfobacterales bacterium. Lineage (GTDB taxonomy): Bacteria > Desulfobacterota > Desulfobacteria > Desulfobacterales > JBJKSK01 > JBJKSK01. The sequence goes on from JBJKSK010000227.1 coordinate 1,537, forward strand.
TAGCGCTGAGGCAGGCACCCGGTGACAATGAGCCGGCGGCAGGCTCCGGTGTCCTTTAGCTTGGAGAGTTCCAAAATGGTGTCGATGGACTCGGATGCGGCCGACTCGATGAAGCTGCAGGTGTTGACGATGATCACCTCGGCTTTTTCGGGATCGGGGGTGATGCGCCAGCCCCTGGCGTTCAACCGGCCAAGCATCACCTCGCTGTCGACTAGGTTTCGGGCACAGCCGAGACTTTCAAGGAAAATTTTCATATTCGTGGTAAATGCGTTAACGCACCTGGCCTGGATAAGCCAGAACCCCCAAAAACGTTTTCGGCAAAGCCGCAAAGTCTGCAAGGCCCCGAAATTATAAAACGCTTAGCGGCTCTGTGAGAAACCAGAAATCTGGTATGGTTATGAAAATCAAATTCAAAAGGCTTCCCAGACGCCGGGAAGCCTTTATCCCAATTTAAATGATGGTCCCCTGGTCGTAAAGGGTTTTTAAAAAAGTCCCGGACTTCTGGCTCCTAGCGGCGGAGTTTCTCAATCTCGGCGCATATTGCCGGAACCATCTCGAAGAGATCCCCCACGATGCCGTAGTCGACTCGATTGAAAATCGGCGCGTCCGGGTCCTTGTTGATTCCCACGATCACCTTGGCCCCGGACATGCCGGCAAAATGCTGGATGGCCCCCGAGATGCCGCAGGCGATATATAGATTGGGGCACACCACCTTTCCGGTCTGTCCCACCTGGTCGGCATGCGGGCGCCACCCTTCGTCCACGGCCGAGCGCGATGCCCCGACGGCCCCGTTTAACAGGCCGGCCAGTTTTTCCAGGACCGTGAAATCGCCGCCGCCCATCCCCCGGCCGCCGGAAACCACCACGTCGGCCTCGGTCAGCTCCACGCGGTCGGTATCCAGGCGTTGCTCCACGATGTGCAGCCGGCTTTCCCGGGGGCTGAATGCGAAAGGCTTCACGGCCCCGGCTCCCTTTGTTTCGGCGATGGATACGGCGTTGGGGCGCATGGCCACCATGGCAGGAGCCTTCACCAGAGCCAGCTCGGCTTGCACCTTCCCGCCGTACATGGGCCGTTTGGCGATGATTTTTCCCGCATCCACGCGCACGCTGAGACAATCCATGGCCAAAGCGGCATCGAGCCGCGCCGCCAGCCGCGCCGCCAGGTCCTTTCCCTGGCTGGAGGCCCCGAGGATCACCACAGCCGGTGTTTCGGCCGACATCACCTGGGCCAGTGCATCGGCATAGGTGTCGGTTCTATACTGGGCCAGCTGCGGCGCGTCGGCCACCAGGATGCGGTCTGCACCGTATTTGTCCAAACCGCGGGCGGTTTCTTCGACTCCCGAACCCAGTACCACGGCCACCAGTTCCCCGCCCATGGCATCGGCTATGCGGCGTCCCTCGCTGAGGGCCTCGAAGGTGACTTTCCTAAATTTTCCGTCTCTTTGCTCCGCTATGGCAAGTATGGCCTGCGTCATGTTTTACTCCGTATTGAAAACCGCATGGGGCTTGCCGCAAAAACCGCAACCCGGTCCTGCCGCTATCTCCATGCCTATTTGGTTTCGGTTATCCGATGTTTTCCGGAAAAAAAGACTTGCCCATTCAAAAAAAACAAGCTCAGCAGGGCAAGCAGGGCTTATAAGCGTCTCTAAAGGGCTCTGGCCTCTTCGTGCAGCAGCCGGACCAGTTCAGCGGCCTTGGCCGCCGGGCTGTCGGCATCGATGATCTTTTTAATCCGTTTTTCCACCGGCCGGCTCAAGGCCAGGATTTTCGTGTTGCTCCCGAAAGCGCCGGAATCGATGCCAAAGTCCGCCAATGTCTTTACTTCCAGGGGCTTTCGCTTGGCTTTCATGATGCCCGGAAGCGAGGCATAGCGGGGTTCGTTGAGGCCTCGCTGGGTCGTGATGAGCAGCGGCGGGGCGGCCTCGAGGACTACGGTTCCCCCTTCGATGGTGCGCTGGCACCGAAACTTTCCATCAACGAATTCCTGTTTGTTGACAAGCGAGATATTGGGGATACCCAGATATTCCGCAACAGCGGTGCCCACCAGAAAATTGTCGTCGTCCACAGCGCGCTGCCCGGCGATGATCAGATCATAGGCCATGGTTTTAAGCACCGCGGCCAGCACTTTGGCCACGCTCAGGCCGTCCATTTTCCGGGCGGCCGGGTCGCTGATCAAAACCCCTTTGTCCACGCCCATGGCCAGTGCGGTGCGGATGGCCTCCTGGGCTTTGTCGGGTCCCACGGAAACCGCGGTCACTGTGCCGCCAACAGCCTCCTTGATCCGAACGGCTTCTTCCACGGCAATTTCATCATAGGGGTTGATCACCCATTTGATATCTGCGGTATTGATCGAGATCCCGTCCTGGGCGATTTCGATAAACGATTCCGTTGCCGGAACTTGTTTCAACAATACAACAACGTCCACTACGCCTCCTTCCGATTACCGTCGAGCGCATCGGACCGATGCGTCAAAATTAGATCGTCAGAACTCCCAAGAAACCTTTTCATATGGTGATAACACACTAAATATTCATCACTATCTTTCTATTCGCCGAGCAAG
>JBJKSK010000228.1:0-2732 GCA_046704125.1 Desulfobacterales bacterium
CTTCCCAGATCCTCTCGACCTTTTTCAACGTCATCACCCCGGTGTTTACCCTGGTGATTCTGGGCTACCTTTTGGGCCCACGCCTTCAGCTTCAATACCGCACCCTTTCCCGCACCGCCTATTACCTGCTGATCCCGGCATTCATATTTCATGTTTTGAGCGCTATCCGGATCGACCTGCGGACCGCCGGATTGATGGTGGGCGGCATCAGCCTGATCTATCTCGCCACCGGCCTCATCGGCTGGCTCACGGCCCGGATGCTGGGCTACGGCCGGGAAATCGCGGTGGCGTTCCTCATGACCGGGGTTTTCGGCACCGTGGGAAACTTCGGCCTCGCCATAATTCGGTTCCGGCTGGGGAACATCGCCATGGAAAGCGCCACGATCTATATGGTGACGGCCAACACCGTCGCCTTTGCCGCCTGTGTGCTCGCCGCGGGCTGGGTTCGAAACGGCGGGTTCGGCGCATTGAAAACGCTCATCAAAACCCCTGGCATCGTGGTGCTCCCCATTGCCCTGTACTTCCCCTTTACCGGCACCGCACCGCCCCTCATGGTGAGCCGGATCGCCGGCCTTCTGGGCGATGCCATGATCCCGGTCATGCTGCTCGTCCTGGGCCTTCAGCTCCGTGAAGCCGGACACCTGGAATGGGGAAGGAAAGCCTTTGCCGCCTGCGGCGTGCGGCTGGTGGCGGGCCCGGCCCTGGCCTTTGCCCTGGTGCCGCTCATCGGCCTCACCGGCGTCGCGGCCTCGGCCGGCATCCTCCAGGCCAGCATGCCGGCAGCCGTACTGACCGCCATCATTGCCATGGAACACGACGTGGCCCCGACCTTCGTGACCTCGGTGGTGTTCATCAGCACCCTCCTCAGCCTGATCAGCCTGACGGTGGTGATGGTCTTGTTGTAGGGTTATCGATTACGACAACGACAACCGTTCCGCTGCCGCGTCACTGTCAACGATGGATCTCTACGCCAAGAAACGTGACGTCATTCTCGATCGGCATCGAATGGCAACGTTGACAAATACCCATCAAATGGGTATAAGTGATTCAACGGGAGGTGATATTCATGTCATCGCTGGCGTTCACACAAGACGGCTGCTCCGCGCCATTATTAGGCCCGAACCTGAACAAACCGAGCAGCGCAGCCCCGCCCATCAGCCCTGAAACCGAACATGACCGTCTGAAGCTCACCCAGATGGTCATGCGCCTGTTCGTGCTTTGGGAGATCTCAACGGCCGATCAGTTGGAAGTGCTGGGACTCAGTGCCAACAGCCGGCGCATGCTGACCCAGTACCGGAAGGGCAAAGCGCTTCCCAACAACCGCGATATGCAGGACCGGCTCGGCTGGCTGCTCGTGATTCACCAGGACCTGCGAACCCTCTATCCCGAAAATATCGAACTTTCCTATACCTGGGTGCATCGCAGAAACCGGCATCTGAACAATTGGACCCCGCTGGAAGTGATGAAAGAACAGGGATTTCTGGGGATCTTCCGCGTGGCGCAGTTGCTGGAGCATTTGGTCGAGCAGTAAAGCGGAGAGACGTGTTAGAAGCAGATTTATTTAAACACTCCAAGGCGCTGAACAATACCCCTGCGTTTCGCAACATCCACCGCCGGCCGGGCCCGGCGGCCTTCGATGATCTGCTGGACCCCCAGGAAGCCGATCCCGGTTCACCGTTGGCGCAGTTGGCCTTGCGCAAGGCCAATCGGGTCCGCTCAAACGTCAGCCCGTTTGCCCTGCTGGACGCCGCAACGCATTACGGCCAAGCCATCCAAAGCGTTTTTCAACGAGGCATCTTCTATCCGACCCGCTACGGAGACGGCTCATACCCGGTCTGGTACGGCTGTCTGGATGAGCGGACAACGATCTACGAAACCGCCTTCCACATGATCCAGGAGGAAATGGCTTTAAAGGATCATCCCATCCCCATTGTCCGCCACCGGATGGTCTATAAGGTTGCCTGCACGGCCATTCTGATCGACTTGACGAAAGAAAAACGTTATTTCCCGCAATTGACGGACGCCAGTAACTACAGGTTTACCCAGCAGGTCGGCAAAAGGATCCGGACGGAAATGCACCCCGGGCTGCTGGCGCCGTCCGCACGCCGCCAGGATGGGATCAACCTGGCCGCGTTCACGCCCAAAGTCCTCTCCACTCCCGAGTTGGTCGGACATCTTCGATATCAACTCGACCCGCAATCGATGTCCTTGACCGTCACCGACGAATCCGGCCATCGGCCCGTCGCAACGATCGATGGCCGGGTTTGGTTTTAGGCTGCCCGGGATTTTGTCCTTCACCCCGGATCATGGAATTCCGCGCAGTTCCGCATCAAGATAAACCGGCCGTACGTCCCTTTTGCCGCATGCTCGAAAAACAAAAAGGATAACCAAGTGTCGCGCACAATCAACCGCATATCCCCATCTTGGACCGCCCCGGAATGACCGGTTTGATGCGACCCTGCGGGGGTGCGCCTCGGGTCTCATCGGCCCCATTGGTCCGGCCCACATTCATCCCATTTGCCATCCGGGCGCCTTCTGTACTATGGCTTCCCTTGACGTTGTGATGGCAGAAACGCGCACGGGTTGATGAATTTACTTTTAACTTACGGATAACACTCGGGTATCGATTCTATGGCCTCAACTCCATCAAACGGTTCCAATGACATCGAAGTCTCATTCGCCCGGAATTTGGGCCTGTTCGATGCGACCATGATCGGGATCGGCGCCATGAT
>JBJKSK010000229.1:0-5968 GCA_046704125.1 Desulfobacterales bacterium
GGTGTAGGGATGCTTTGGCGTCAAAGCATCCCTACACCCAGGGGCTGCTGGCCGCGGTCCCCCGGCTGGGAAGCGGCCGGCGCCTTGCCAATATTCCAGGCATAATTCCCGATTTGGCCCATCCACCCTCCGGGTGCCGTTTCCACCCCCGATGCCGTTATGCCATGGCCGGCTGCAAAGTCTCCAAGCCGCCTCAGCAGCCGATCGGCGAGCAGCATCAGGTCGCATGTTTCCTTTATCCGCAAGCCGCCTCCAACACGGCGGCCGGCCCTGCACCATTGTCATAGGGAGGACACGGTGGCCAAAGCGATCATCGAATTGGATCGGGTTCAAACCCTTTTTCCCCACAAGCAGCGGTTTTTGAGGCCACCATTGGAATGGGTGCGCGCCGTGGACGGGGTCACCCTGGACATTTTTGTCGGCGAGTGTCTGGGGCTGGCCGGAGAGTCGGGATGCGGCAAGTCCACGTTGGGACGCAGCATTTTGTGCATGGCACCGGTGGTTTCCGGATCGGTCCGGCTCCACGGAAAGGAGATTCAACGCCTTGACGAGGCGCAGTTTAGACCGCTTCGGCCGAAAATGCAGATGGTTTTCCAGGACCCACGCGCGTCTTTGAATCCCAAAATGAAGGTCCTACAAATTTTAAGCGAGGCGCTGTTCATCAGTCCCGGTTTTGATCCAAAAGAAGCCCAGGAGCGTGCCGCCGAACTGCTTCACACGGTGGACTTGCGGCCCGAGCATCTTTTCCGCTATCCGCACGAATTCAGCGGCGGGCAGCAGCAGCGGATTTGCATCGCAAGGGCTTTGGCCACGCAACCCGAATTCATCGTTTTCGACGAAGCGACAAGCGCCCTGGATGTCTCCGTTCAAGCCCAGGTTATCAACCTGATGGCAGACCTGCAGCAGCGGCTGAACCTGACCTACCTGTTTATCAGCCATGATCTGAGCATCATGGAACATGTTTGCCATCGCATTGCCATCATGTATGCCGGAAAAATCATGGAAGTGCAGCATGCTCAGGCGCTGTTCGGCTCACCCCGTCATCCCTACACCCGGGTGTTGCGGGATGCGCTGCCCGTGGCCGATCCCAGACAGCTCCATGAGCTGGCCACCCTGCCCGGTGAAGTGCCCAGCCTGGTGCACCCGCCGCCCGGATGCCGGTTTCATCCCCGATGCACTTATGCTACCGACATATGCCGGCGTGTCGAGCCGCACATGAGCGTTTTGGACGCCGGAAACTGGGTGCGATGTCACCACCATGAAAAGCTTTGGGCCAACGGGGAACTGAAGGACAAAACTCTACCCTGATCCACCAGGAAAAAGGAATTTCATATGAATCGATTACTCGGCATCGGCCTCTGCCAGTTGGATACGGACTCTGACCACATTGAAAAGAACATGAAGTCCCTCGAGATTCAAATCGGGCACATGCTCAGCTACAGCCCCTGGATCCAATTGGTATGTGCTCCCGAGCTCTGTCTTCAGGGGCCTTTTCACATGACGTCGGCCGCAGAACCCATTTCGGGGCCAATTTCCCAATTCTGCGCGGATCTGGCCCGAAAACATCGTGTCTATCTAATCCCGGGATCTCTTTATGAAAAAGAAAACGATGCGATTTACAACACGGCACCGGTGTTTGATCCACAGGGCCAGTTGATAGCGCGTTACCGAAAAATGTACCCCTGGAGACCCTACGAAAAGGCTTGCTCGGGAGATGAAACCGTTGTTTTTGACGTGACCGATGTGGGCCGTGTCGGTGTTTGTATCTGTTACGACCTCTGGTTTCCGGAAGTAACGCGTGACCTGGTGTTCAAGGGAGCGGAAATTATCCTTGTCCCCACCTTTACCGGAACCCAGGACCGTCGCCAAGAAATCATTCTGTGCCGCGCCGCCGCCATATCCAACCAATGTTATGTCGCCAGTGTCAACGCATCTGGCAAGGGTTCCAAAGGTCAGAGCCTGCTCGTGGATCCGGAAGGAAACGTCATGCAAAAGGCTGGAAGACAACAAGAGAACCTTTTGGCAATGCTGGATTTGAATCGGGTGGATCAAGTTCGGCGCTACGGGACCTGCGGCGTATCTAGGCCGATCACCAGCTTCCTTCATGAATCCCACCGGTTTCCCCATCAGTTGCCCGGAGAAAAGTCACCGCTGTCGCGTAAATTGACGGAAAAGTTCTGATTTCCGGCCATGGCGCGAACCGGCGTCGGGAGCACAGGCATGGTCGCACCGTAAAAACAGAGGGGTCCGGTCTCCATCCATTCTGAATTTCATTGTCACCTGCAACCACACTGACCTTCAGCGACATCCGCTCTTCATACAATCTTTGTAAACCATTTAGAGCAGTATAAAACAAGATAGGCATAATATATGGAATGATCCTGATACCCATAGACTCAAAATAGGGCCTGTAAATTTACAACTCAATGTATATACACAAAATACAGCTCTATCCGAGCTTCTGCCAACATCATCTTTTTTAGGGCGTATAGTTCTTTAAAAGCAACGATCTTTCTCTATATTGTTGTTATCGAGAAAATTATAGATCTGCCTGTTCGACAGGAGAAATGAACGATGGTCGAAACACTTCACATAACTAGTGGCGACATCGCAGGAGGGAGTCTTGTAAAATCCGGGTTGCCCGGCGAAGTGTTCGTCTGGCACGACATACTGTATGAAGGTCCCCGGTGTCCTGGTTGGCCCGACGAAAAGACCTTCAATGCCCGGGCGGTCTTTCTCGAAGAAGCCACTGCAGGCGGATTGGATAGGCGGCGCGTTCTAGAGACACTTCACAATCAGTACCGCAAGTTGGCGGAGGCAGCGGCGGATAAACATATCGTCCTGTGGTTTGACGCCTGTCTGTTTGATCAGTCCATGCTCGCACATATCCTCACATGCCTGCTGTGCCGAGGCGTCCGGGGAGCGGAGCTTCTCTGTGTTGACGCATTCCCTGGAATCGAGCCATTCCACGGGCTCGGGCAGATGCAGGCCGATCAACTGGCTTCCGTGTATGGCAACCGCCGGCTCGTCACCGAAACCCAGTTCCGGTTCGCTGTCCGAGTGGACGAGGCCTTCGCCACTCAAGACTCTGCCGCGTTGACCGAACTATCCAAGGCAACCAACGCTCCGTTGCCTTGGATTCCTGCAGCCGTCGCCCGATGGCTGCAGGAACGTCCCGACCCGGTCACTGGACTGGGGCGGCTTGAAGAACTCGCCCTGGCGGCGATTCGTGCCGGATGCGAAACTCCAAGCAAGATTTTCACATCCGTGGCTTCCGCTGATACACCTCCGCAGTTTTGGGGAGATATAACTCTCTGGGCAAAGATCAATGCGCTTGCGGAGCATGAACCACCGTTGGTGAGGATCGAGGGCCCGATGGACAGGCTGCCTCAATGGGAAAGCGAGGTTCCTATAAACGACTTTACAATCAAAGCATTGCCGAACCAAGGCATTGAGTAGGACGCGCAAAAAGCCGCGCACCTCTCATGCCCGCACGTTATGCATAATTTGCACACAACTTGACAACTATAATGGACCTCATTATAATATGACCCATGATAAAAACCTTTAAGTCTGCCGGAACTGAGGATATTTTTGATGGTATCGCATCTCAAGCGGCTCGAAGATGCTGCCCTCAATCAATTTGGCCGGTTGCTCGTAGAAGATTGGATCAAATTAACCGAGTTCGCGAGATCAATGAACTTAAAGTGCCTCCTGGTAATCGTTTGGAACGCTTGAAAGGTGATCGGGAGAATCAATATAGTATCCGCATTAATCAACAATACAGAATTTGTTTTATATGGGAGGAAGACCATGCCTACGAGATCGAAATCACAGATTACCACTGATGTCGGGAGACGGCTGCCTCGAAATCGTCCCCCGACACATCCAGGGGAGATGCTTTTCGAGGAATTCGTCAAACCGCTTGACCTTACACAAACAGAACTCGCTCGTCGTCTTGGAGTTTCTTACCCTCGTCTCAACGAAATTATCAAAGGCAGGCGTTCGGTAACTCCGGATACGGCATTGCGGCTGTCCCATGTTCTAGGAATGTCTGCAGATTTCTGGCTGGGCTTGCAGCAGGATTGGGATCTTTGGCACGCAATGAACAGCCCTGAAGCAAAACAGATTAAGCGCCTGAAACCAATTCCCAGAGATCAACATTCTTTTGCATAACCATTTTCTGCACTTGACAGGTGTTCCGTTGTCGCTCCACACCTGCAAGTGAGAAATACGTTCCCGGCGACGGCGTCGAGCACCGCGAGTCGCCTGTCCAATATTCAGCATTGGTTCAAAACCGAAAAAGTGATAAAGTGATGACGAAATCCGTCATCATGCCCGGCTTCACCATCTGTGATGATTCAGTCATCGGTACCGGTAGCATCGTCACAAAGGACATTCCAGCCAATGGCCTCGCTTTCGGTATCCCCTGCAACGTCATCCGAAGCGTAAACGTTCAGGATGGCGCCCTTCGGTCCCAGCGGTATTCCGGACCAGAATCTGGGAGATTTAGGCATGGGAAAAACATTATTCGATAAAATCTGGTCTTCCCACGTTGTTCGAAAACTGCCCGACGGCTCCACCATGCTCTACATCGACCGCCATCTGGTCCATGAGGTGACTAGCCCCCAGGCCTTTGAGGGCCTGCGGTTGGCCGGCCGCAAAGTGCGCCGTCCGGATCTTACCTTTGCCACCATGGACCATAACGTCCCTACCACCGCCGACCGCCTCACGATCAAGGACCCGCTTTCCAAAGCCCAGGTGGACGCCTTGGAGATCAACAGCGCCGCCTTTCAGGTACCTCTTTTCGGTCTGGGGCACCGGAATCAGGGCATCGTACATGTCATCGGTCCTGAACTAGGCTTGACACTCCCCGGCTTGTCCATTGTCTGCGGTGATTCCCATACGTCGACTCACGGTGCTTTTGGCGCCCTTGCCTTCGGCATCGGCACCTCCGAAGTGGAACACGTGTTGGTGACGCAGACCCTGGTGCAACCCAAACCCAAGACCTGCAAAGTCGAATTCACAGGACGGCCGGGTCCCGGAATTTTTTCCAAGGACCTGATTCTCAAATTGATTGGTACCATCGGGACTGCCGGCGGCACCGGACACGTTCTCGAATACACGGGTGAGGCCGTGACCTCCCTCTCCATGGAGGCGCGCATGACCATATGCAACATGAGCATCGAAGCCGGTGCCAGGGCCGGGATGATCTCTCCGGATGAAACCACCTTCCAGTACATCGCCACAGGAAATCGACCCTTTGCACCCAAGGGCGAAAAATTGGAGCAAGCCTTTGCCCACTGGAAAACCCTCCCCAGCGATCCCGATGCCCGCTTCGATCGCACCATCACTATTCCGGTCGATGACCTGGCGCCCCAGATCACCTGGGGAACGAACCCGGGGATGGTCATCGATATCGACCAACCCGTTCCAGATCCCGGTCGGGCAGAGGGGTACACGCGGGCCGATGCGCAAAAAGCATTGGACTACATTGGTCTGACGCCCGGCACCCGGATGACCGAAGTGGCTGTGGATGTGGTTTTTATCGGCAGTTGCACCAATTCCCGCATCGAAGACCTTCGCCTGGCAGCCCGGATTTTGGAGGGCCGCAAAAAGGCCGATCATGTAAAGCTGCTGGTGGTGCCCGGCTCGGAGCGGGTGCGCATCCAGGCCGAGGCCGAAGGGTTGGACCGAATTTTCAAGGCGGCCGGCGCCGAATGGCGCTATTCTGGATGCAGCATGTGCCTGGGCATGAACCCTGATCAACTCTTGCCCAAACAGCGATGCGCTTCCACCTCTAACCGCAATTTTGAAGGCCGCCAGGGCAGGGGTGGGCGTACCCACCTGGTGAGTCCCCAGATGGCCGCAGCCGCAGCCGTGGAAGGCAAATTCGTCGACATCCGATTCTGGAAGCCGTAACCGGCAGCATTCAGGAGGTGCACGATGCAAGCATTTACAACCCATA
>JBJKSK010000230.1:0-3428 GCA_046704125.1 Desulfobacterales bacterium
ATATGTTCACCGATCCGGAAAACATGATGTCGGGTGCGGTATCCAGCCCCTTGCGGGTGGGCGATTGCTGCGCCAATGCCGACGGCACATCGTGTCTGATCGTGGCCAACGAGGAAAAAGCCAAGGCACTATGCCGGAAACCGGTCTGGATTCTGGGGGTGGGTGCGGCCAGCGCCAGCGTCAACCTGACTGGACGCGACCGCCTGTACGGACTCAAGGCCGCGGAACAGGCCGCCCGGCAGGCATACGCCATGGCCGGCGTGGGCCCCAAGGATATCGACGTGGCCGAGGTGCATGACTGTTTCACCATCGCGGAATTGCTGGCCTACGAGGCACTGGGCTTCGCCCCGCCCGGCGGGGCCAAGGAACTGATCCAGGGCAAGGAGACCTACAAGGAGGGCAGCATCCCCGTCAACGTGGACGGCGGCCTGTTGTCCAAGGGGCATCCCATCGGAGCCACCGGCGCCAGCCAGGTGCGCACCATCGTTTTGCAGCTGCGGGGTGAAGCCGGGGACATTCAGGTGAAGGATCCCCATATCGGATTGGTGCATAACATCGGTGGTGTGGGCATCTATGGCAATGTGACCATTTTGGGCAACCAGTAAGCGGGGGAACTAATGAGTAAACCGAAAAAAAATCCGGAAGACGTCCGCTTCGGTAAATTCGGCACGGTGAGTTTTACCCAAACCACGCGGGTCAACGATTTCATTGATTACCTGGAAAGCGGCAAGGTCATGTACACGCACTGCAACACCTGCGGGGCCGATTTTTTCCCGCCCCGGGCCGACTGTGCGGGATGTCTGTCCAACGAAATGCAATGGCGGGAGGTGAGCGGAACCGGCCGACTGGTATCCTACAGCCAGCTCAAATACGCCCCCGTGGGCTTCGATGCCGATTTGCCATACAGCATCGCCATGCTTGATTACGGAAATATCCAGGTGTTCGGGCGCCTCGATGGGAATCTGGATTTGGCCGAGATCAAAATCGGCATGCCCATGACCGTCGCCGTCAACAAGCTGCCCAACGGCCAGCTCAACTATATCTTCAAAAAAGCATAGCCGCCATGAGGATGGATGCCGTAGTCTACTGCCCTTGCGGCGGGTTTGAAAAGGTGATGTGATGGAAGACAGGGAGGTTCTTGAAGTCGATGTCTTGTTTGTCGGGGCAGGGGTTGCTTCCCTGAGCGGGGCCCTGCACTTGATGAATCTAATTCACGACCATAACGAAAGGATCGCCTCGGGAGGCATCGGAAAACCTTTGGAGGAGATTTCCGTGGCGGTCCTTGAAAAAGGCGCCTACGTGGGAGCCCACAATCTTTCCGGTGCGGTAATGATCCCCAGCGCCCTCAAGGCGCTGTTGCCCGACGTTTATAAAAGAGCGCCCCTGGAGGGGGAGGTGACATCGGAAGAGGTGTTGTTCATGACCAAACACCGGGCCTTGAGATCTCCCGTTACGCCGCCTTTTCTGAAGAACCACGGGGCCTATGTGATCTCGTTGTCCCGTTTTACCCAGTGGCTGGGTGAATTGGCGGAAGAAAAGGGGGCGGATATCTTTCCGGGGTTTTCCGGAACGGAAGTGCTCTATGATGGCAAACGGGTCAAGGGGATACGCACCGGAGATAAAGGACTCGACGAAAAGGGCCAGCCCAAGGCAAACTTCGAACCGGGCATCGACTTGACCGCCAAAGTCACGGTCTTTGGTGAAGGTACCCGCGGAAACCTGGTCAAAAGGCTGATCCATGACCATGGGCTGAATGCGGGGAAAAATGTCCAGACCTACGTCGTGGGCGTCAAAGAGGTTTGGGAGATCCCCGAGGGCCGCATCGCCGCGGGAAAGGTGATTCATACCGCAGGTTATCCCCTCAGGCAAAGCACCTATGGCGGCGGCTTTGTCTACGGGATGCGAAACAACTGCGTCACCGTGGGACTGATCATCGGTCTGGATTACAGGGACCCCGGCCTGGATCCCCACCGCGAATTCCAAAAATTCAAATTGCATCCCCATATTTATAAACTGTTGGAGGGGGGTAAGCTTTTGCAGTATGGCGCCAAAACCGCGCCGGTGGGAGGCTATTTCGCCATCCCCGATCTGGTGGTCGACGGAGGCCTGCTGATCGGCGATGCGGCCAATCTTTTCAATAGCCAGAAGATCAAGGGGGTTCATATCGCCCAGCATTCCGGCATGCTGGCGGCGGAAACCATTTTTGGGGCACTGCTGGCCAATGATTTTTCCAAAACCCGGCTCAGCCGGTATCAAACCCGGCTTTACGCCAGCGATGCGGGCCGGGAATTGCACCAGGCGCGGAATTTCCATCAGGTTTTTCATCACGGATTGTACCTGGGGGCTTTGCGGGGCGGGCTCCAATACCTGCTGGGGGGCAGGGACTGGCAACAACGGATTCATTCGCGAGCCGACAGCCGATCCCTGGCCGGGGTTCAAAACTATTACGGGACCACCGACCCCACCAACCAACAGATCGGCGATATCAAATATGACGGGGAATTTACCTTCGATCGCGAAACGGACTGTTATTATTCCGGTGTCGTACACGAGGAGAGGCAGCCTTGCCATTTGCAAATCAGGGATCGGCAGATCTGCGTGACGACCTGCTGGGAAATCTACCGCAGTCCCTGCACCCGGTTTTGTCCGGCCAAGGTGTATGAAATGCGCATCGATGAAAAAACCGAGGAACGGAAACTGGTGGTCAATTTCACCAACTGTCTTCATTGCAAGACCTGTGATGTAAAGGATCCTTTTGACAATATCAACTGGGTGCCGCCGGAAGGCGAAGGCGGCCCAAAATACACGATGGTGTGATCCGGGAGAAGCCATGACCTATGAATGCAATCTTCCCGAACGGTTCAACGCGGCAGACCACTTCGTAGACCGAAATATTCGCAACGGTCGCGGGGATAAAGTGGCCGTGATCTGCCAGGACCGGCGAATCACTTACCAACAGGTCCGAATCGGCATGAACCGGGTGGGAAATGCCCTGTCCGGCTCCGGCGTCATGATGGAAGATCGCGTCGCCTTGATGCTTTTGGATACCGAGATCTACCCTCAGGCATTTTTCGGCGCCATTAAAATAGGGGCGGTCCCCATTTGCCTCAATACCCTCATGCGCCCTAAAGATTATACCTATTATCTCAATGACAGCCGTGCCAGGCTGTTGGTGGTCGACAAATCGCTTCTGGCATTGGTTGACGGTATCCGCGCGGATTTGCGCTACCTAGAAAAGATCATTGTCGTAAACGGGGGGGCTAAAGGCGATGATATTGACTTCAGTGACTTCGTTGATGGGCAATCCGGGGAATTGGAGGCGGCCGATACCGGTCCCGATGATGCCTGCTTCTGGCTGTACAGTTCCGGCTCCACCGGCCAGCCCAAGGGAACGGTTCATTTGCAGCACGACATGGTTTTTGCGGCGG
>JBJKSK010000231.1:0-4436 GCA_046704125.1 Desulfobacterales bacterium
AATGCTTGCCGTCACCGTGGGTAGGTCCTAGTACAGCGCAGCCGGCCGGGCTTCCCGCCGGCTGCGGTTTTTTTGTACTTTTGACTGAGAGCCCAAATCCATGAAATACTCCCTGTTGCTTATCGCCATCGTTGCAGCCACGCTTTCCGGGTGTGCCGCCCAGCAGCAAGATATCAATTCCCTCTATTACCGGGTTTCCCTGCTGGAGCAGAATAACAACGATTTGGAGAAAAAGGTTTCGGCCCTGGAAAAAGAGAAAAAGGCTCTGGTGGGAAATCTGGGTACCAACCAATCCGCTATCCGGGATCAGATAGCCATGAGCGGGGCCCGGATAGATGAAATCCAGGCCGAAATCCACGCCCTGTCCGGGCGCCTGGATGTAACCAATCACACGCTCAACCAGCGTCTCCAGGAAGCCACCGGCAGCGGGGCCAAGGTGGGTGACCAGATTGCACCCCTCCAGGCCGAAATCCAGGCCAATGAGCAGCGGATCACGCGTCTGGAAAAATATCTGCATTTCAAGCCTTCCCAGAAACCAGCATCAACCCCGTCGTCGGCTTCTGCTCCCCAGCCGTCAGCCTCCAAGATCGATATGTCTGAAAAAGGGCTCTATGCTTCGGCCATGGCCGAATTCGATAAGCAAAACTACGAGACGGCGCTCACCCGGTTTACCGAATTGATTAAGCGCTACCCCAAAACCGAGTGGGCCGGAAACGCTCAGTTTTGGATCGGAGAAATTTACTACCGGGAAAAATGGTACGAGAAGGCGATTCTCGAGTACCAGAAGGTCATTGAAAACTATCCCACCGGAAACAAGGTGGCCGCTGCCATGCTCAAGCAGGGTTTTTCGTTTCTCGATATCGGGGACCGGACTAATTCAAAGCTGCTTTTTAACCAATTGATTAAAAAATTTCCCCGATCCCCAGAGTCCAGAATCGCTCGGGATAAGCTCAAAACGTTCAAATGAGATGATTAAAATCGTCGGCATCGATCCGGGGCTGGCTGAAACCGGCGTGGGCATCGTCTGCGGAAGCGGGATGAAAGTCACCTCCTTTGCCTATGGGGTGATCACCACTGAGAAGCGCCTGCCCGTGGAACAGCGGCTGGAAAGCATCTTTTCGCGGGTTACCGAAGTGTTGAAACAGCATCGGCCCGAGCAGATGGTGGTCGAAGCCGTCTTTTCCCTGGCCAAAAATCCTCGCTCGGGCATTACCCTGGCTAAGGCCGCCGGAGTGATCCTGCTGGCCGGAAGCCGGGCGGGGATCCCGGTGATGGAAATTTCCGTACGGGAAGCCAAACAGGTGTTGACGGGAAACGGGCAATCCAGCAAGTCCCAGCTTGAACTGGCGGTGCGCCACAATCTAGGCCATACGGCGCCGATTCGGCCCGATCATGGATCAGACGCACTGGCGCTTGCGCTCATCGGGCTTTACCGGTACCGGTATCCGGGGAAAAAAGACATCGGGATTCGCGCATGATCGGGTATCTGGAAGGTAAATTGCTCAAAAAGGACGAGGACCGGATTCTGCTGCTGGCCAACCAGGTGGGCTATGAAGTCCTGTTGCCCGCCTTTGTCATGAAAACCCTAGTGAACCGGAATCCTGGCGATTCGGTGTCTTTCTACATCTACTATCAGCAGACCGAGCGACAACCCAAGCCGGTGCTTATCGGGTTTAATCTGGAAGCCGAAAAGGAGTTTTTTCAGCTGTTTATATCCGTGGAGGCCATCGGGCCGCTCAAAGCCGTCAAGGCGCTGACGGTGCCGGTGCCCGACATCGCCAGGGCCATTGAAACCAAGGATATCAGGGGGCTTAGCCGGCTAAAGGGAATCGGGGATCGGACGGCGCGAAAGATCGTGGCCACCCTCGAGGGTAAAATGGAAAAATTTACCCTGATTCGAGGCACCGAACCGTCAGCGGCTTCCGAAGTCGAGGATTTCACCCTACCGGTAACCGATGTGCTGGTCAAGCAACTCGGGCATAAACCTGCCGATGCCAGCCGAATGGTGGCCGCCGCCCTTGCCCGAAAACCAGATATCGCCACCCCGGAAGCCCTCTTTGACGAGATATACAAGTTACCGGATATCGAATAACCCATTTCTGGTTCCCCAGCAATCCTCAGCTGCCTTGAATGCACGGGACCCGAACTGGCCTCCAATGGTTTGAGATTGGACATTGTAATGGATAATGTAATCAAATTCAACTCCGAGACGCAAGGAATCATGACCGGGGCAGAGACGGCTGTAGATCAGGAGCCGGATTTGGTTTCGCTTCGCCCCGACCGGCTTGCCGACTAAGTCGGACAGGCCGCGGTGGTCGAGGCGTTGAAAATCGCCATCGCGGCGGCGCTGTTTCGCCAGGAGCCCCTGGAGCATGTGTTGTTTCATGGTCCTCCAGGTCTTGGCAAGACGACTCTGGCTCATATCATTGCAAACGAGATGGGCGGTCAGTTGACGGTGACATCGGGGCCGGCCCTGGAAAAAGGCGGCGACCTGATCGGGATCCTCACCCACCTGGAAGAAAGCGATGTGTTGTTTGTGGACGAGATCCATCGAACCCCCAAGACCGTTGAGGAGTTTCTCTACCCGGCCATGGAGGATTTCGCCATCGATTTTGTTTTTGACAAGGGCATTCATGCCCGCAGCCACCGGTTCCGGCTCAAACGCTTTTGCCTGGTGGGAGCCACCACCCGGGTAGGGCTGCTTTCCGCGCCGCTTCGTGATCGCTTCGGGATTTTCCGGAATCTGGAGTTTTACTCCGAAGCCGATCTGGTCAAGATCGCCCGGCGTTCGGCGGCCCTTTTGGACGTGGCCATGGACGACGACGGGGCGATGGAACTGGCCCGGCGCTCCCGGGGAACCCCGCGGATCGTCAATCGTTTGCTCAAACGGGTGCGTGACTACGCCCAGGTGCGCGGTGACGGCACCATCTGCCGGCCAACGGTGCAGGCAGCGCTGACCCTTGAAGGAGTCGATGCCATGGGGCTGACGACCTTGGATCGGCGATATCTCAAGACTATCATCGAATTTTACCACGGCGGGCCGGTGGGCATCGAGGCCATTTCAGCCACCTTGCAGGAGGAAACCGATACCCTGGTGGACGTGGTGGAACCTTACCTGCTCAAGATCGGCATGCTGACCCGCACCTCTTCGGGCCGGCGGGCCGCTGAAAGCGCCTATCTCCATCTCGGTCTACCGGTCCAGCAACACTTGTGTTAACCGCCGAGTCCTCTTGCGGTGGCCAATTTTCCGGGCAAACCGGAGAATTGGCCACCGGGGTCAGATAAAATGTGGCCTGAACGGGAAAATGGTCTGAGGGAAAACGCCCGTTGAAGGTGCTATGCAGGATTTCGGCAGAAGATGTGATCGTCAGGTCCCGATAGAGAATCCAGTCGATGTGATCGCCTTTTTGCGAACCGGTGAACCGGTGGTGAGTAGCCGGAAAGGGCGGGGAAAAGGCCATCATGAAAGCGCCATGACGGTTTTCTTCCGGATTCTGGCCGGCCAGCAGCCGGTAGACGGCGCTGCCGGGTACCGCGTTGAAATCGCCGAGCCATAGGGTGGGAACTCCGGAGGGAAATCCGGAAAGCGCATCGAGGATGATCCGGGCGGTGCGCACCTGGACCTCGGGGTCAAAATCCAGATGTGAATTGACGACCAGCAGTTGCCGCTGATTTTTCTCCAACAGGCCGATGGTGCACTGGCGTGGCCAGCGGCTTTCTGGAAAACGACTGGGCAGATCGGGCGTGGAACTGAGAAACAAATGCCGGCTTTGCCGGCAGACCCATTCGCGGCGATAAAAGACGATGTTGTTTTGCCAAAATAGCGGCGCCGGGCGCCGGCAGCCGATCATCCGGTGGCTGGAAAGGATCCCGGAAATAAAGTCGGTTTGAAAGTCATTGGCCTCCTGAACGCCCAGGATATCTACCGGGTGGCTCCGCAACAGTTGGGCCACCGCCTCCCGTCGATGCGGCCAGGCATTGGGTCCGTCATCGGCTAGGCCGAATCGGAGGTTGAACGTCATGACACAAATCTGCTTTGCTGACGCGCAGCCATCCTTTTCGATGCCGGTCAAGGTCTTGTCTCTCCGGTCCGGCGGTTGGATGCCGAAAGGTTTCGGGCTTCGAAAAAAGTCATACAAAATTTTGGAACGACAACCTGTTTCCCAAAATTGGCAAAGGTTACATCGCTAAAGTCCAATCCCACCTGATTTTGAATGAATGCGAACATTTCCAAATAATTGGCCAGCACCCGGGTTTCCCAGGCCAGCCCCAGCCGTTTGGCCAACTCCGGGATCGCCTCGCGAGAGCCCTCGATTTCCAGGAAGTCTCCAAAAGGCAGGGTGTCAAGACAAATCAGGGCTTCGCGAGTGACAAACGTTTCGCGCCATTTTTCGTAAATCTGCGCTTTACGGTATCCCAAGGCTTGGAGGATGTCG
>JBJKSK010000232.1:0-4889 GCA_046704125.1 Desulfobacterales bacterium
TTCGAGGCGGGAATCCTCGCAAGCCCGCTTCGCTTCCGGATATATGCCCGCCTCGAAGGTTTTGACCGTCGAATCCAGGCCGGGCAATACCGTATTTCCGGCGCCATGACCCCCAGACAGATCCTGCAATGGATGATCAACGGCAAAGTCTACATGCACCGGATCACCGTCCCCGAAGGCTTTACCATACGCCAAATCGCATGGCTGGTGCAAGAGGCCGGACTGGTGCCTGAAACCAAGTTCCTCAAGGCCGCCACCGACAGCCGATTGACCCGGAAACTGGGCCTGAATGCCGATACCTTTGAAGGCTTCCTGTTTCCAGATACCTATTTTTTCCCCAAGGGGGTGACGGCCCGGGAAATCGTGACCACGATGTATCACCGGTTTCAGTCCATGTGGCGTCCCGAATGGTGCAAGACCGCAGATGACCTCAACTTGACCGAGGACCAGGTGGTCACCCTGGCTTCAATCATCGAAAAGGAAACCGGGCAAGACGCAGAGCGTGCCGAAGTTTCCTCGGTGTTTCACAACCGGTTGAAACTCCATATGAAACTGCAGACCGATCCGACGGTGATCTACGGCATCCCCCATTTTGACGGCGATATCACCCGTGCGGATCTTCTGGCTCAGACACCCTACAACACTTACGTCCACCGGGGACTGCCTCCGGGGCCGATCTGCAATCCGGGCCTGTTGTCCATTGAAGCCGCATTGTTTCCGGCAAAGACCCGATTTCTCTACTTTGTTTCCAGAAATGACGGCACCCTCCATTTTTCCACAAACCTGGCAGCGCACAATCGCGCCGTGGTCAAATACCAACTGAGACACTGACCCGATTAGGAGCACACCTTGTTTGACTCCGCATCCTTGTCCGACCGGCAAAAGGCAGGCCAGCGTCTGATGGTCGGTTTGAACGCAACCGAGTTTGATGCAGACATGGCCTATCTGATCGATACCCTGCTAGTCGGCGGGATCATTCTGTTTTCGAGAAACATCGAGTCGCCTGACCAGATTCGGCATTTATGTCAAAAGGCCCAGGCCCATGCCGCGGCCTGTGGGCAACCCCCACTTTTTATCGCCATCGACCAGGAAGGCGGCCTGGTGGCGCGTTTGCGGCCCCCCTTTACCCGGTTTCCCGGCAATCCCGCCATGACCGGGACCCAGGACGCCA
Organism: Desulfobacterales bacterium; assembly: GCA_046704125.1. Lineage (GTDB taxonomy): Bacteria > Desulfobacterota > Desulfobacteria > Desulfobacterales > JBJKSK01 > JBJKSK01. The sequence goes on from JBJKSK010000232.1 coordinate 1,172, forward strand.
TCGATTTTGCCAAAACCACCGCCGCGGAACTGGTCGGCATCGGAGTGAGCATGAACATGGCCCCGGTGCTCGATGTCGCGCCCGAAGGCATCGAAAGCATCATGGCCCCCCGGTCCTTTGGCAACGACCCGGCCTGGGTGGCGCAAATGGGAACCACGGTTATCGATAATCTCCAGCAAGGAGGCATTCTGGCCGTGGCCAAGCATTTTCCGGCCATCGGCCGGACCACCACAGACTCGCACCTGGATCTCCCCCTTCTTTCCGCGGTGAGCCAAACCGACCTGGAGGGCTCTGATCTGATCCCTTTTGCCGCCGCTATCGCGCATGAGGTGGCCGGCATCATGTTGTCTCACATCCAGTACCCGGAAATCGATTCCCGTTGGCCGGCCAGCCTGTCGCCGGTTATCGCCGGTACATTGCTTCGAAAGCAAATGGGCTACGACAATCTGGTGATCACCGACGATCTGGACATGGGAGCCGTTGCCAAGCATTACGACATCGACACGGTCATCTCCCAGATAGTGGCATCCGACATCGACATCGCCCTGATCTGTCATCGCAGCCCCAAAATGGAACAAGCCATTCAGGCCCTGCTCCGGTACCCGGGATCTTTCCACAGTAAAGCGGTTTCCCGGATTCTGAAGGCCAAAAATAGGCTGTTCGGCCGCTGGCCATAGGCTTTAGGCCGCCGAGAAAAATCGCGCGTGAGCTTACCGGACTGGCTAAAAGCCTAGAAACGCACTCTGGAATACACATCCTCGCCGAGACTGGCGAAACGGCCGGCCTGGAGGTAATGGTAACCGACAGCGGCCACCATCGCGGCATTGTCCCCGCAAAGGGGTGCCGGCGGGATGTGCACGGCAAGATTTCGGGCTTGAGCACCGAGACGTAATTTTTCGCGCAACCGGCTGTTGGCGGCCACCCCTCCCACAAGGGCCACGTGTCGGCAGTCCCGGCTAAAAGCGGCCTGGATCACCTTGGAAACCAGCACATCCACCACGGCTTCCTGAAACCCGGCCACGATGTGGGCCATCTCGTCGCGCAGCGTGTCGCCATGGGTCTGGATATATCTGTTGACGGCGGTCTTGACCCCGCTGAAGCTGAAATCAAAGGCTGATTTGTCCAGCATCGGCCGGGGGAAGACGATGCGCCGAGGATCCCCCTGTCGGGCCAGTTGATCCACCACGACCCCCCCGGGGTATCCCAACCCGAGCATCTTGGCCACTTTATCGAAGGCTTCGCCGGCCGCATCATCACGGGTCTGTCCCATGAGTTCGATTCGGGTGTACCCGGTAACGTGATAGATGCAGGTGTGGCCTCCGGATACCAGTAGTGCCACAAAGGGAAAGGGCGGCGGCTCTGGGGCCAAAAAAACGGAATGAATGTGAGCTTCCAGGTGGTCGATGCCAACCCAGGCAATTTTCAGGCTATGGGCAAGGGCCTTGGCAAAGCTGAAGCCAACCAGCAGTGACCCGATCAGCCCGGGGCCTTGGGTCACGGCGACCGCATCAATTCGATGCCTTTCCAGCCCGGCTTGCGCCAGGGCCGCATCCACCACCGGGACAATGGCCTCGATATGTTTGCGGGAAGCCAATTCCGGCACCACCCCCCCGTACGGATGGTGGACAGCCACCTGGGAGGCGACCTCGCTGGAGAGCATCCTGTGCCCGTCCACCACAACGGCTGCCGCCGTTTCATCACAGGAAGATTCAATCCCAAGAATATTCATGGTGTTCCCGTCGTCCAAAAAGAGAGCGGGCAAAACCCGGACATCGGCTGAGGACTCAGCCCAGTTACCGGTTATTCAAAAAAAAGGGCCGGAAACCAGGTATCCGTCGACTGATTAGACCCGGACACCATTTCCTGCCCTTGGTAACGCCTGCCGCTATTGATTTTTTTTCAATCCCGCCGGGCTGTCACGGTGCCAGAGACTCAGCTCCGGCAAAAGCCGTTGCGGTTTTCCCCCCTGGCCGCCCGCCCGAAGAGCCCGCTAAACCTTCCCTCAGAAAAATCAGAGGGCCGGTTTTTATCGAAAACCGCCCGGGGAGTCATCAGATCCAAGCAATCTTGGGTTCGTCTTCCCTGCGTTCTTCGATTTCACCGATGATAAAGGCCTTTTCGTCCAAGCCGCTGATTCTCAGCAGTACGTCCTGGGCCGATTCCTCTGGTACCACAGCCACCATGCCGATGCCGTTGTTGAAGGTGCGGATCATCTCCGCATCGGAAACGTTGCCGGCTTGCTGCAAAAACCCAAAGATCGGCGGGACCTCCCAGCTGCCGGCCTTTAGCACCATCCGGCAGGCCTTGGGAATGATGCGAAGCACATTGTCCACCAATCCCCCCCCGGTAATATGGGCCAGTCCAAGAATGGGAAGATCCTTCATGATCCGTTGAACGGTCTCCGAGTAGATCTTGGTGGGAGTCAGCAATTCTTCGCCAAGGCTGCGGCCAAGTTCCGGTACGTAACTGTCCACGGTCAGCCCCAGGTTCTCGAAACAGATCTTACGCACCAGGGAAAATCCGTTGCTGTGCAGCCCGCTTGAGGCCACTCCGATGAGTTTGTTGCCCACATGAATTTCCGAGCCGTCCACAATCTTGCTGTTGTCCACGATCCCGACGGCAAAACCGGCCAGGTCATTTTCCTTTTCCGGATAAAAACCCGGCATTTCGGCTGTCTCTCCGCCGATAAGCGCACATTGGGCCAGCTGACAGCCCTCTCCGATGCCTCGGATGATGTCTGTGGCCACCTGGTCATCGAGTTTGCCGGTTGCCAAATAGTCCAAAAAAAACAAAGGACGTGCCCCCTGGACGGCGACATCGTTGACACACATGGCCACCAAGTCGATACCCACGGTATCGTGCTTATTCATCATGAAGGCCACCTTGAGCTTGGTTCCCACCCCGTCGGTGGAACTCACCAGCACGGGGCGCTCCATGCCTTCCACATTGAGAGAAAACAGGCCGCCGAACCCGCCGATTTCACCCATCACCCCGGGTCGCCGGGACTGTTTGGCTATTTCCTTGATGACGCCAACGAACCGGTTCGCTTTTTCGATATCCACACCCGCATCCGCATAAGTCACAGATTTTTCCATGCAAAAGCTCCCCAAAAGTGCACAACCCCTTAAAAAATTATTGAAAAATTAAACTCATTTAACCCAAAAGTCAAAACAATTTTTTTGACATCTGCCGACCCGCCATGTATTAAATGTGATTTTAAATTGTTACTGACCCGGTCCAAAAACGGTGGCCGAGTATCCGGAGGCATCATCCATGACAAAATTTGCGAGGCTCGATCGCCTCCCGCCATATGTATTTGCCACGGTCAATCAGATCAAGATGGAGGCCCGAAGGGCGGGCCAAGACATCGTGGATCTGGGGATGGGAAACCCCGATCAGGCTACCCCCGAGCATATCGTGGAAAAGCTGGTGGAAGCGGTCCGAAAACCGCACAATCATCGGTATTCGGCCTCTATGGGAATCACCAAGCTGCGAAAGGCCATATCATACTGGTATAAACGCCGCTTTGACGTGGATATCGACCCGGACACCGAAGCCATCACCACCATCGGAGTCAAAGAGGGCATCTCGCATTTAATGCTGGTGACCATTCGGCCCGGCGACGTGGTCTTTGCCCCCAACCCCACCTACCCCATCCACCCTTACTCGGCCATCATCGCCGGTGGAGACGTGCGGGGAATTCCCGTCGGTCCGGGCC
>JBJKSK010000233.1:0-2675 GCA_046704125.1 Desulfobacterales bacterium
GGCCATGTGGTGCATCTGGGGGAACGGGAATGCTCCGTGCAGCGACGCTACCAGAAAATCATCGAGGAAAGCCCGTCAGTGGCCGTAAACGAAACGCTGCGCGCCAAGATGGGAAAAATGGCCTGCGACCTGGCCCGGGCGGCAGGCTACACCAACGCCGGAACCGTGGAGTTTATGCTCGACGCGAACGGCTCTGTCTACTTTCTGGAGATGAACACCCGGTTGCAGGTGGAACATCCGGTCACCGAGTGGGTGACCGGTCTGGATTTAGTCGAGCTTCAGCTTCGTATCGCCTGCGGACACCCGCTTGGTTTCTCTCAGGAGGATGTGACGTTTCAAGGCTGGGCCATAGAGGCCCGTGTCTGTGCCGAAGATCCCAATCGAGGCTTTATTCCCGCTACGGGGATGATCACCCGCTACGCCGAACCGCGGGGAAAAGAGCTTCGGGTCGACAGCGGCATCCAGGCAGGAAGTATCGTGAGCGTACACTACGACTCGCTTCTGGCCAAAGTCATCGCCCGGGGACAAAATCGCAGTGAAGCTATCGAGACCCTTACCGAGGCGTTAAACGGCTATCATATCGAAGGGTTGGTGACCAACCTGAACTACGCCAACCAGATCATCAACCACCCGGCCTTTCTCCGGGGAGAGTTGTCCACGGATTTCATTGATCGGTATCTGGCCGATGCCTCCAAGCTGCCGCCCCCAGCCGAGCCGCACCTGCATGTCATGGCGTTGACGGCCACCATCATTTTTCATGCCCGCCAGAATCTGGTGCGCGATTCCCTTCGGCCTATGGCCTCTTGTGTGGGTAGTTTTTGCGAGATCAAGGACATTCACCGCTACAAGGTTCAGGCCGAAACCGATGTCTTCGACTTGACACTTCTCGCCGAAGGTGCCCCCAACACCTGGAGCATTACCGTGGATGGCAAACCCTATCAGGTGATTACCCCGGAGTTGGAGTTTTTCCGGCGCCGGATCAAGCTTCAGATCAACGGCGTGTTTCACCGCATGCAGCTTGAATTTCAGGAAAACTTTATCCAAGCGGCCTATCGAGGCATCGTGCGCACCTTCGAGATTTACTCCCCCCTGGAATGGCAGTTGGCCAAATTCATGCCTCGACCGAAGGTCAAAACCTCAGACAACACCCTGACGTGTCCCATGCCCGGACTCATCGTCGAGGTTCGCGTCAAGCCCGGGGAACGGGTCTACCGTGGCCAGGAACTGGTGACCATCGAATCCATGAAGCTGGAAAGCGGCGTTTCTTCGCCCTGTGACTGTGAGGTGGCCGCCGTCCATGTTACGGCCGGTCAGGCCGTGGAGACAGGAGACCTGCTCGTGGAATTTAAGCAATAAACGCCGCCACCCGGCGATACCTTCAGCGATACCGGATTTGCAGACAAGGCGCTTGACAGACCCGAATTTCTTGGCTAACTTTAGGGTCACCTCAAAAAATCGGCCAAGCGAGCCGATGCCTTCCCTAAAGGGCCGTCTACTTCCCTGAAACGCCGTGGAGAAGATGGTCAGCATCGCCGCCCATGATTGTTTTTGACGTTCGAGCGGTTTTTTCTGTCACCTTAGGATGGCCTTGCGCCATGCATTTCACACCCAACCGGTTTCACATGGAGGCCCTTTATGGAACTTAAAACCGTTCGGATCGACAACCCGGATCACCACAATCTGATTCTTGGCCAGTCGCATTTTATCAAGACCGTCGAAGATATCCACGAGGCCATGGTCAACACGGTGCCAGGGGCCAAATTTGGTTTGGCCTTTTGTGAGGCCTCGGAAAAATGTCTGGTGCGCTATAGCGGCACGGATCCGGCCATGATCGAACTGGCAAAGAAAAACGCCCTCGAACTGGCCGCCGGTCATTGCTTCATCCTCTTTATGCGGGAGATGTTTCCTGTCAATGTGCTAAACGCCATCAAAAACGTTCCGGAGGTCTGCCGGATCTTTTGCGCCACGGCCAATCCCGTTGAGGTGATCATCGCCCAAAGCCCTCAAGGTCGTGGGATACTGGGGGTCATCGATGGGCTTTCCACCCTGGGCCTGGAGTCTGAAGTCGACATTGCCGCACGAAAACAACTGCTGCGAACCATCGGTTACAAAAATTGAACCGAAAGTGTCAAAAATCGCAATGGGCCGCGCCTGACTACCGCCTTTCCGCGAAGCCAAACCGTTCAATTCAAGGAGATTGTCATGTCATACGCCATCCGGATGAAACAAAACGGAGGTCCTGAAGTCCTGAAATGGGAATCCTGGGTACCCGGTTCTCCCTCAGTGGGTGAAGCGCTTGTGCGTCATAAGGCCATCGGGCTCAATTTCATAGACATCTACCACCGCACAGGACTTTATCCTTTGCCGGAATTACCGGCGACCCCGGGCATGGAAGCCGCCGGTATCGTGGAGCAAGTCGGAGACGGAGTTGTCGAAGTCAGCGTTGGAGACCGGGTAGCCTACGCCGGACTTCCCGTGGGGGCCTATTCCGAAGTCCGCAGAATTCCCGCCGATCGGCTGGTCAAGCTTCCCGATACGATCGACTTTGAAACCGCGGCGGCCATGATGCTCAAAGGCATGACGGCGCGCTATCTGCTCTTTGGCTGTTTTCCGGTGGCCGCCGGGGACACCATCCTGATTCATGCGGCCGCCGGAGGCGTTGGCCTGATCGTTAG
>JBJKSK010000234.1:0-3131 GCA_046704125.1 Desulfobacterales bacterium
CCATTCGGTCCGGCTGTTGAAAAAGCGCCTGGGCAATGGTAAGGAAGCCCTGGCATTTGCCGTACGGCAAAATTCGGTGAACCTGTGGCAGTGGACCAACCTTTTTTTCAAGACCATCCGCTCGAACGGAACCTACGATAAAATCGTAAACTACTGGCTCAAATCCACGGACTGGAAAAAAGCCCACTAGGCTATCGCCAAGCCCCATCGGGGCATCCCACCCGGCGGGCGGGCAGAGGCTGCTTCTGCCTGCCCGCTTCCTGCCAGCGAGAGGCGAGTTGCAAGATGTTTATCGGGTTGAATTTCAGAATTATCTGGCAATACATGCCCCTGTTTATGCAGGGCCTGCGAAACACCTTCATGATATCGGGCCTGTCCATACTCCTGGCATTGATCGTCGGTATCATCGCGTGTGCCGGACGGCTTTCCAGGTGGAAGTTGGTGAGAGGTGCGGCCATCGCCTATATTGAATCCATCCGGTCCACGCCGCTTCTGGTTCAGATCTATTTTTTTTACTTTGGACTGCCTTCTCTGGGACTGCAGGTACCCGAGCTGGAAACCGGCATTATCGCCCTGATGCTTAACAGCGGCGCCTATATTGCGGAAATCATCAGGGCCGGGATCACGTCGGTACCCAACGGGCATATCGAGGCGGGCATCTCCACGGGGCTTAATTATTTTCAGCGGATGCGCTATATCGTGCTGCCCCAGGCCATGGGGGTGACGGTCCCGCCGCTTCTGAACCAGGCGATCGTGCTGGTCAAAGACTCCTCGCTGCTGTCTTTGATCTCCGTAATGGAGTTGACCCGTTGCGGGCAGGAGATGACCTCCGAGCGGTTCATGCCCGCCGAAGCCTTTTTCACGGTGGCCTTTTTTTACATGTGCATCTACTACGTGCTCAAATCACTGGCCGGGTGGTCCCAGCGCCGGTTGATATTCCGGGAGTCCTACTGATCATGATCGCCACTGATTACCACCAGTTGATCCAAATCTTTCCTTTTTTTCTCAAGGGACTGTGGGTAACCGTCCAGGTGTCGCTTCTGGGGCTGATATTTTCAACGCTGCTGGGATCTGCGCTGGGAATTTTACGTTCCAGCCGGAAAAGGCTGTTTACCTGGCCCATCATGATCTATGTGGACCTGTTTCGGGGAACGCCCTTTGTCGTGCAGATATTTGTGGTGTTTTTCGTCCTGCCCGCCTGGGGCATCCAGCTGAACGCCTTTCCCGCCGCGGTGTTGTCTCTAAGCCTCATGGAAGCGGCCTTTGTCTGCGAGATCGTTTCCGGCGGAATCAAATCGGTATCCCAGGGCCAGTGGGAAGCGGGCAAGTCTTCGGGACTCAGCGTTTACCAGCAACTGCGCCACATCATCATCCCCCAGGCCATGCAGACCATATTGCCGCCTCTGGTTGGCCAGTACGTGCTGACGATAAAGGATTCTTCGATCGTATCGGTTATCGGGGTCACTGATCTGACCCGGGCGGGATGGCTCACCGTAAGCCGTATTCCGGAAGGATTTATGGTGTTTTCCCTGGTTGGCGTGCTTTACTTCGTCATCTCCTATCCACTCATTCGGCTGTCCAATTCGCTGGAAGAAAAGATGGCCGTCCAGGTTGTCCGGCTATAGAGTCTATCATGATTACATTTAAAAACGTTCACAAATGGTACGGCAAGCATCACGTGTTAAAGGACATCAGCCTTCACGTGAAACCCGGGGAAGTGGTGGTTATCTGCGGGCCAAGCGGCTCGGGAAAATCCACCCTGATCCGGTGCATCAACCGGTTGGAAAAATTTCAGCAGGGCGAACTGGAAGTGGCCGGAAATGCGCTGCACGACCCCCGGGCCAACCTGACCAAACTTCGTGCCGACATCGGGTTTGTATTCCAGCAATTTCATCTCTATCCGCACATGACGGCCTTGGAAAACGTCACCCTGGCCCCGATCAAGGTGCGCAAGATCGAGAAAAAAAAAGCCCAGGCACTGGGGATGGAAAAACTAGAACGGGTGGGGCTGGCCGACAAGTTCGGTTCCTATCCCAGCCAGCTTTCCGGCGGCCAGCAGCAGCGGGTGGCCATCGCCCGGGGTCTGGCCATGAACCCCAAGATTATGCTCTTTGATGAACCCACCAGCGCTCTGGATCCGGAGATGATCGGCGAGGTGCTGGACGTGATGGTCAAACTGACCGAGGAAGGCATGACCATGTGCGTGGTCACCCACGAGATGGGTTTTGCGCGTCAGGTGGCCCACCGGGTCATTTTCATGGATGACGGCCAGTTGATCGAGTCCGGGACTCCCGATGGGTTTTTCGATCATCCCCAAACCGATCGGGCGGCGCTTTTTATCAGCAAGATTCTCTCCCACTGATGTGGAAACTCCAGCAGCTGATGCCGGCGGCCTGAAACTGGCGGCCTTGAAGGTTGTCGTCAATTATCCATATCAGGCAGGCGCCCGCCGAAGGTTATTTGGCCTTCGCCAGTGCCCGGCACTTGATAAACGCCGCCACGCTTTGCTGCACATCGGCTTTTGTTGTCGCCCAGGAGCAGACACTGATGCGGATCGCCGGTTCGTTATTCCACAAGGACCCGCCGCACCAGCATTCACCGCAGGCCTGAATATGCCTTAAAGTGGCCTGGGTCTCGGCCGGTGTATCGCAGGCAACCAGCACCTGGTTAAACACCACCTGATTTAAAATTCGAAACCCTGCTTGACGAAGCTGCCCGGCAAACTGGACCGCGCGGGCGCATAGGCCCTCCACCAGCTCATCGATGCCGTTTTTGCCAAAGCATTTCAAGGTGGCCCACAGTTCCACGGCTCTGGCCCGGCGCGACATCTCGGGCGTATACATCATGCTGTCGCGGTTATCGCTGTATTGAATGTAGCTGCCCGACAGCTGCATGGCCATGACCAGATCTTTGGCGTGACGGCACAACACGATGCCGCAGTCGTAAGGCGCATTGAGTGTTTTATGGGCATCGACCGACCAGGAATCGGCTTTTTCGATGCCTCGGGTCAGATGCCGGGTTTTGGCGCAGCCAGCCGCCCAAAGCCCGAAGGCGCCATCGATATGTACCCAGGCACAGGCGGAATTGGCCTTTCTGCAGTTCTCCGCGATGTGGTCGAAACTGCCCGAGTT
>JBJKSK010000235.1:0-6218 GCA_046704125.1 Desulfobacterales bacterium
GGGCGGCTGTCAGGATCTGGTTCAGGTGGCCGTATAGCGGGTCGGAGGGATTCACCTTGCCCATGGCCAGTTCCGTATAACCGAGGATTACAGAAAGAATGTTGTTGTAATCATGGGCGACCCCTCCGGCCAGCCGGCCCACGGACTCCATTTTCTGGGCGTGCTGAAGTTGGGCTTCAAGCATCGTCTTTTCCGTGATGTCTTCGACGATTTCGACAGCGGCGACCACCTCTCCATCATCATTTCTGATGGGCGAGGACTTTATTCGAACGACCTGCTCGCAGTCAGCAAACTTTGCGGTTTTTATGAGTTCGTTGACAGAACCGTCTTGAAGCGTCTTGACTACCGGGCAATCTTTGCACACCGTTTCACCCGGCGAGCCGGGCAAGACACGGTAACAAACGGGGTTTTCCGCCAAATTGACATGCAGCGGCCCATCTCGCAGTTGCTGGTTCATTTCAAGGATCCGCATGTCCGGTGCGATCAGACGGATGCCAACCCCTACGTTTTCGAAGATGGCCTTGTATTTGGCCTGATTTTCCACCAGTTTTTTCTCAGCCTGTTTGCGCTCCGTGAGGTCTCGGAAGGTGCATTGGACTAACTTCACGTGGTCCAACGTGTACGCGGTGCAGCTGAACTCAACGGCCATGAGTCTGGCGCCGGTTCTTTCCAGCAGTGGGTCGTCGGACCAGAAATCTCCATGGGCAATCAAGGTATCGAAGGTTTCTTTGTTCGGCATGAAAGTCTTCAGCGGACCGAGTTCCCAAAGACACTTCCGCACGCATACTTCATTCGAAAGGGCAATCATGCGGGAAAGGGAGGGATTGATAGCAACTATTTTTCCGGTATCGGCCTCCAGAATCAGAATACCTTCTTCGGCCAGCTCGAAAAGCTTCCGGTAGCATTTTTCAAGGTTATTCAATGCGTCTTCCATGATTTTGCGGGTAATCAGCTTCCAGATCACGACTGATAAAAGGAAGCCACTTCCGAAATTTTGCCTGTATAATCGGCCGGTTTGTGGCCAAGGCCCACAATCACCGCCACTTTATCATCGCAAACGACGGGAATCAATAGCAGGCGATTGACGTCCGGATGATCTCCGAAAAATTTTTGCCAGGGTTTCAAAGCCGACAAAATGCACAAAACATGCCATTTTCAGTTGTTGCCATGAAGGAGTGGAATCCGCGAGATATCATTCGTCGAAATTGGATCGGGGCTATGTGGAAATGGGCAGGAACGGAGGTTCACGGAGGGCGGGTTGTCTTTAACCCCGAACATCGTGTTCGAAAATGTGAACGCGGCATACGATCTGTAATCGATTACGCCAGTTATCAAGTCTTCAGTACCTTACTCCTGAAACCATGCCAAAGACAAGAAATCGTTCCAGAACTTTCACAAATGATTTCTTCCTACAGTCTAATAGACTACAGCCTTGCGGACCTAGCCCGCCTTAGACCGGGTCACGATCGGATAGCCCGTGCTTTTTTAAAAGTTCAAAAAGTCGGGTTCTTGAAATCCCCGATAGCTGGCATGCCGCATTTCGCCTGCCTTGGGTCTTTCTCATCAGTTCCTTCAGATAGAAAGCTTCTGCCCAATGCTTGAAATCCGACATCATGGGAAAACCCTGAAGGCTTTTTTCTTCAAACCGGTCACTCAAAACTTCTTGAAACGCATTTTCATTGCCGATAGCGGCTCGAATGGTATTGACGCGGATAGGAAGGGGAAGATGATCGGGAAACAGGGTAGGTTCATGGTAGGCATTGGTTATGGCAGATTCAAGCGAATTGATCAATTCCCTCACGTTGCCTGGCCAGTCGTAGGCTGTCAAGACTTCAAGGCAATCGGATGAAACCTCCTTTGTTTGGACTCCATAACGGGCACAAATCTTGTCCATGTAGTGCAAGGCCAGGTCCGCAATGTCTTGTTTTCGACCCCTCAAAGGGGGTAAAGAAATTTCGACAGATCGGAGTCGGAAAAAAAGGTCGCTTCGGAAATGCCCGGTTTCCACCAACTCCTCGATATTGCGATTCGTGGCGGCGATCAACCTGAAATCGCTTTCGATTTCCTGGCTGCTCCCGACAGGTCGGAACCGGTGTTCCTGAAGCACTCTCAGGAAAACACTTTGAATTGGTCCTGGAAGCTCTCCGATCTCGTCGATGAACAGGGTACCGCCGTCTGCCATTTTGACCAGGCCGTCGGAATGCCGGTCAGCTCCCGTGTAGGCCCCCTTTACATGCCCATATAGCGTGCTTTCCACGAGGGTCTCCGGCAAGACGCTGCAATCCACAATCACAAAGGGGCCCCCGGATCGACGGCTAATGTCGTGGATAGCGCGGGCAAACAGTTCCTTTCCGGTACCGGTTTCCCCCGTTAGCAGTAAATTGGCATCGGTTTTGGCCACCTTATGTGCCAGGGCGACGCATTTTTCCAACGTTTGGCTGTTACCTAAAACACCTTTCAGCTTCAGATGCTCTTCAGTCTCCTCCAACTTCTTTTTGTCGCGATATTGAATCACCCGTGTGACATGAAGTAAGACTTTCTTCAGAGATAACGGTTTTTGCAGATAATGCCATGCGCCGGTATTAAGAGCGAGCTCCGCTCCGTCCGGATCACCGGCCGCGGTCATGATGATGACCTCAGGCGATGAAGGAGACTGGCGGATTTTCGGTAGCATCTGGATGCCGTTTCCATCCGGCATTCTCACATCAAGAAAAACAAGGTCGAAATCCCCTGACCGCAATTCACGGATGCCCTCATCAAGCCTGACGGCGTGGCTTACGGTATGCCCCGCGCCCTTGATGAAGTCGGCCATCATTTTACATACCATTTCGTCATCATCACTGATCAGAATATGCGCTGTCGTTTGCCTGTCTTGCTCTCCTGTCATTGCTTCTCCATGGCTCTGGTTTAGTATAGGTTTTCATATCTCATTTTGTATGTTTTTTTCAAGCCTTATGTTGATCCCTCCATTCAAGACGACTCAGGATAGACCACGCATTGCCCAAACCGCCTCAGCAGGGGTTTCGAGCACAATTGAGGCAACCGATCGCCAGCCGGACAATTCATCCCCATGATTACCATCAAGCGCGTTCTTAATATCGAACATCACGTTCGGCAATAAAAACTTGAGTTCTCCCCTCGTCGTGCCGGCACCGCTTAGTGGCATGGCCTTTTGGTCGCCGCAGTTCAAGAGGTTTTTGTCGGGATTTATTTTGAAATACAAGACAAAGCCTTGCCATCCGGCCCGGGCCGGCCGAGGAGAATGCTACAGCACGCTCCCACGGATCAGTAGATTTTTCTTCTGGCATGGTTTTTGATTACCTCTTTGTCAAGCATGAAATTTTGCGCCGATAGTAAGCGGTGGAGTTTAAGGCAAGTTGCAGAGGTCATCGTTGTGAATGTTTTGCTCTACATCCCCGGACAGACGCTTGCTGGTCAGAAGCTGGAAAACAAGATCCGGTCCGTGGTGCCGGCTCAAAATCTGGAGATTTTTTCTGATTTCGATCCGCTTTGCCGGCGCCTGCATGAAGCGATCTACGATCTGGCCGCCGCCGTGCTTTTGGCCAAAAGTGTTGAGGATCTCACCGCGCTTGGCACCCTGGCCGAGCTGTTGTCGGGCATTCGGCTCATTCTCGTGCTGCCCGGCCATGACCCGGAGATCATAGAAGCAGGCTATCGGATGTGGCCCCGGTTTGTCAGCTACACGGACGGCGATTTTACGGATGTGGCCAAGGTGCTTGAAAAAATTTGGCGGCTGACCGCCGGGGCACCCGAGGCTGTCCGGGTGTCGGAACCCGGCAGTGGAAAAGGCCGTCGCCGGCTCGGCGGATCCAAAACCTAATCCAGGAGACAAAACCAGACATGGCTTTCTTGGCTCGACATCCCGGATCATGGATCATGGCGCGGCTTGAGCCGTTTACCGCAGCTGTTTGTGCGGTCAAGACGCGCTGTCGCCCGGAGCGCTTAAGCGGCCTGGCGCAAAGCATCAGGGCGCTGGCCGTCGAGCTCAAGGCCCTGGTGGCCGGGGTGGAGCCCGACTTTCTGGATCTGGGACAGCACCTGGAGCGCATTTATGCCGATGCCGGCGGGCTTGCCGACCAGACCCGGCGAATCATCGGTGCCTTGAGCGCCAATGACGCCAACGGGCTTCTGGTAAAGCTTGGGGATCTGGCCCAAAACGCCGTGGCGCAGCTTGATGTGAGTCAAACCCAGGTCCGGGATAATTTGAATCAGATCGTCTCGGTGGCCAATCGGCTGGAGACCATCGGAAAATCCAGTGCGGAGGCCACCCGGCTTGGCATGGTGCTTCGGGTCGTGGGGTTAAACATGGGCATCGAAGCCGCCCGGTCAAACGGGGGCCAGGCCATGTTTGTGGTCATCGCCAATGAGCTCAAGGCGTTTTCCGCAAAGGTGCTGGCCATTGCCGAGGCCATTGCCCAGGAGTCTTTCATCGCCCGGCATCGGCTCATAGACGCCCAAGGCAGCCTGAGCAAGGACATGGCCGGGCTTTCCACGCTAACCGCCGAGGCCCGAAGTGTCGTTGAGGCCACGGTGGAAGCCATCGCCGCTTTGATGAACCAGGCCATCCAGTTGCTGGAAGAAGCCGACGGCCACAGCCGGGAGGTTTCCCAAGGGGTGGCGCAGGTGGTCATGGGCATACAGTTTCACGACAGCCTCAGCCAGCGCATCGGCCACATCGCGACCGCCTTGGATGAGGCCGCCGCCATTTTCGACGGGGGCAACGGCGCCGACCTGGCCCATGCCGCTTCGGTCATGGCGCTGCAGACCGCCCAGCTGGAGGCGGCCGTTTCCGAGATCGACACCGTCTACCGGGAGCAGCAATCGGCCTTTGACAGCATTGAGGCGCATGTCGTGCGGTTAACCCAGGGTTTTACCGACATCCGGAGCCAGCCCGAGAGGTCGGAAAACGCCATCGGGTCCTTTGGCGCCCTGGAAGGCGCCCTGGCCGAGCTAAAAACGCTGCACGACCGGGGAAAGACGCTAATCGGGGACTTTCTGGCCACCGCGGCCACCGCGTCGCAATGCACCGAGCGCCTTCAGGGGAAAATGGGCGATATCCGCAACATCCGGATCGAGACGCACATGAAAGCCCTAAACGCCATCATCAATGCCGCGCATATGGGAAAAGAGGGCCGGACCCTGGAGGTGCTGGCCCAGGAGATCAAGACGCTTTCGGACCAGGCCGACGATTTTGCCACCCCGCTGGCGGCCATGATCGAAGCGGTGGCCGACACCGTTTCCGGCATCCAGTCAAAAGACGAGACTCCGGAGCCGACGCCGGCCGGGTTTTGCCTCGAAACCGGTCTGCAGGAATTAAACGGCGCCCTGGGGGCCTTTCACGCCGATGCCGCCGATGCCGCGGGCAAAGTCGGCCAGCTGGAAACAGCCATCGGCGAGATTTGCCGGAGACTGGGGTTTCTTCCCGCGCTGGCCGGGCAGTTTACCGGTGCGCTAAACCGGTTGCAGGATTTCGACACGGTGCTGGCCCCCTGGAAGCGCCAGGCCCCGGCAAAGCAAACCGAGGCACTGCTCAATCGCTACACCATGCAGCTGGAACGCGACATCCATTCCCGATTCAGCGACGACAAGCCAGCGGCCGAGGCAAGCCCGGCCCTGGAGCTGTTCGACGATGCAGCGGGCCATGAAACCGGCAGCCAGGCCGCCCGGCCGGTGCCCGAACCCGAGGATATGGGCGACAATGTGGAGCTGTTTTAAGCAAGTGGCCATCTGCGGGTGTCTCAGCCCCGGAGTGAACGAAAGGATTCGAATGCGAAAAACAAAGATAGGACCCGAAGCGCACGGGCCGTCGCTTGCCGGCGACGCCGCTATTGTTTGCCTGAAAGGAGACTTGACGGTGGACCACGCCGTTGAAGTGAAGCAGAGCTTTGTCGATGCCATGGGAAAGGCGGCACGGGTGAGTCTTGTTTTTCAAGATATCACGTCGGCGGACCTGTCCGTGCTGCAATTGATCTGTGCCGCCCACCGTTTGGCGGTGGCGGCCAACCAGACCATGACCCTGGACCTTGACGGGGCCGGGGCCGTGGTGGCGGTTGCCACAGACGCCGGGTACCTGCGCCGGCAGGGGTGCATGAAACAACTGGGCCAGGGCTGTCTGTGGGAAAAGGGAGAGCGCTGATGGGAAAGACGATCATGACCGTGGACGATTCGGCCAGCGTCCGCCAGATGGTTCACTTCAC
>JBJKSK010000236.1:0-5850 GCA_046704125.1 Desulfobacterales bacterium
AAGGCCTGCCAGGTGTCCGTTTTCACGAGCCTTGGCGTATTCAACGGCCGATATCAGGTTGGCCACCAGGCCTTTGTTTTCCGGAGACAGCATATCGAGGTCAAAGTGGCGGCCCTCCACGGTGGAAAAATCGATTTCCCGCACCAGGTGATTGATAATGCCCTGAAGGCCCAGTCGTGTGCCGTCTTCCGGTGAGTAGATCTTGGTCACACCATAGGCTTCCAGTTCTTTGATTTCATCTGGCACGATGACGCCGCCGCCACCTCCAAAGACCTTGATGTGCCCGGCTCCGTTTTCCCTCAGCAGATCCACCATATACTTGAAAAATTCCACGTGGCCGCCCTGGTAGCTGGAAACGGCGATGCCCTGAGCGTCTTCTTGGATGGCGGCATTCACTATTTCCTGCACGCTGCGGTTATGGCCCAGGTGGATGACCTCCACGCCGGAGTCCTGCAGGATGCGCCTCATGATGTTGATACTGGCGTCGTGACCGTCAAACAGGGAAGTGGCCGTGATTACACGGACATGGTTTTGGGGTTGGTAGCTTTGGGCTTCGGCGCTCATTTTTCCTCCTTCATAAGGTGGAAAGCGTTCTTAAAAAAGATGACATGGCCGATGGGATCTGCCATCGGCAAATAAAACCCTGGGTTACCCTTTCGGAAAAGGGGCGAGTGGTCGCAACCGTGAGGCGTTGGAGGGGGCAACCGGGTTTCAACGGCCGGCTCCTGACAGGACTCCCAGGATAAAATCGGTCTGAATCTGGATGTAGTCCTCGATGCTGTAATGTCGGGCAAGAAACCACCGGCGAAAGGTCCACATGTGTCCCAGCACCGAGATGTTGTGGGCGATCAGCTCAAGGGCCCGTTCGTCGAGATGGACCATTTCCCCGGCGATGGTCAGTCGCGCCAGGACCTGAACGAAAAGCCCGGTGATGCGCACCTCGTTTTCAAGGACCCGCTTGCTCCACTGGGCAGGCAACGACTGGGTCTCCTGGTAAATGAGCAGAATATGGTCGCTCATCCGGTGGCAAACGAGAAAATATTCGCGGATGACCTCGGCTACGGCGTCGCGGCCCGAAGCCCTTGAAAGTGCCTCGGCCACGCCGCGCTCGACTTCGTCGTGAATGGCGTCGCAAACCAGGTAGAGCACGTCTTCCTTGGAGGCGACATACTCGTAGAGGGAACCGATGGAAAAACCGGCGGCCTTGGCGATTTGACGGGTAGTGGTCTTGTGAAACCCCTTCTCAATAAATAGTTGTACGGCCGCATCCACAATTTGCCGGCGCCGTTTGATCACCAAATCTGGATTTTTAATTTGGGTTGGAACGTCTTTAGTGCGGTTCGGTGCCTGTTCCATTTCCACGGATATCCTGACGATTAGAAGTCAATATCAAACAATTCCAAGTCGATTTAATATGATCGAGCGCTCAGTCATTTTTGATTTTTAGCATGCAGCCCGGCTGTTGTCAACCGGTTTTGCATCTGCATCCAAAGCGAAACCAGGGTTCAAGGCGCCTGTTGGATGTCTGTTTTGGCGACGGCATGTTGGTGTAATCCGCAGTGGCCGAAAGAGACCGTGGACACCCCGGAGTTGTTCTGTTTTCCAAGGCAACTCGGGTGAAAAGCATTTCACAAAAAAAAGTTTGACAAAAGAAAAATGAACGCTATAAAATGACGCAAAAATTATTTGACTGAGCGCTCGATCGATATACAAGAAAGGAGGGATAACCGGAGCATCACAAGGTTTGAGGGAAGTCAAGACCGCTGGAATCGATTTTGGCCCGCACGATTCAAGATGAACACAAGGCAACGCCTTTCGAGGTGTCCTGCCATCATCGTCATGACAAGGAGCAACCATGAGCCAGACATTGAATATGACCGATTACGACAAGACCTATGCCGAATTTAAGTGGGAGGTCCCCGAAAAGTTTAACTTCGCAGGCGACGTCGTGGACAAGTGGGCCAAGGATCCCAAAAAGCTGGCCATGTTTTGGGTCGATGACGACGGAAAGGAAGTCAAACGGACCTTTGCCGACTTCAGCCGGACGTCTAAACAGCTTGCCAACGCGTTGTCCCGGCAGGGGATAAATCGCGGAGACGTGGTGGTGGTCATGCTGGGCCGCAAAATCGAATGGTGGGAAACCATAACGGGCTGCCTCCGCATGGGCGCTATCGTGGCTCCGGGCACCACCCAGCTGACTTCAAAGGACTTAGAGTATCGGATCAACACGGCCAAGGCGACCTGTTTTGTCACCGATGGTGCCAATGCTTCCAAACTGGATGCCATCTCGGAAAAATGTCCCACCCTCAAAGCCAAAATCGTCGTGGACGGCACCCGAAAAGGTTGGTTGACTTACAGTGACATCGTTTCCAAGGCTTCGGACGAGTTTGACACGGCCGATACCGATTCCAACGGGGAAGCGCTCGTTTATTTTACTTCTGGAACCGTCGGCTTTCCCAAAATGGCCATGCACACGCATGCCTCCTACGGTCTTGGCCATCAAGTCACCGGGAAGTTTTGGCTGGATCTCAAACCCCAGGATTTGCACTGGAATATCTCTGATACCGGCTGGGCCAAAGCGGCCTGGAGCAGCTATTTCGGGCCCTGGTATTGTGGCGCGGCTTTATTTGTCCACTGTACTGACCGATTCGATCCGGCAAAGACCTTGGAACTATTGCAGAAATATCCGGTGACCACCATGTGCGGGGCGCCCACCATCTATCGGATGCTGGTGCTTCAAGATCTGGGCAAGTACAAGTTTGCTTCGCTTCGCCACTGCGTGGGAGCCGGCGAGCCGCTAAACCCTGAGATTATCGAGGTCTGGAAAAGGGCAACGGGTGCTACCATCCGTGACGGTTACGGACAGACCGAAACCGTTCTTCTGTGCGGCAGTTTTCCATGCATCGAGCCGCGCTTCGGTTCGATGGGAAAGCCCACTCCGGGCTTTGTCGTGAAAGTCATCGACGAAAAGGGAAATATCTTGCCGCCCAACACCGAAGGCGATATTGCCGTCGGCGTCAAACCGACCCGGCCTCTGGGGCTTTTCAAGGAATACTGGAAAGAGCCCGAACGGACCTCGGCCACGATGCGCGGGGACTGGTATCTCACCGGCGATCGCGCCTATGTGGACAAAGACGGCTACTTCTGGTTCGTTGGCCGGGCCGATGATGTCATCCTCACATCGGGGTATCGCATCGGTCCTTTCGAGGTGGAAAGCGCCCTGATCGAGCATCCGGCTGTGGCCGAGTCGGCCGTAGTCTCAAGCCCCGATGAGACCCGAGGCGAGGTGGTCAAGGCTTTTGTGATACTGGCACCGGGATACAAGCCAAGCGATGCTCTGGTAAAGGAACTGCAGGACCATGTCAAGAAAGTAACTGCCCCTTACAAGTATCCCCGTAAAATCGATTTTGTCGATGTGCTACCCAAGACTGTCAGCGGTAAAATTCGCCGTGTGGAACTGCGAAACACCGAGTGGGGCCGGAAATAGCGGTAGTGTCCGGTCCGTTCGCATCAGGCCCTGCCTAAAGGTAATCCAGGCAGGGCCTCCTTAATTTTGGCCAATGCGATGACGCTGTGATAGGTCTGCTCCAGAAAGGTGCACTACTTCTGGCTGAAACTCAAAAAATGCCTTTAAACGCGGGAGCTTATCGACCTGTCTAATAATTTTGGCCGGTTGCTGTCGCCAAAAGGAGGTGCTTTGAATTTTGATCTGAGCAGGGAACAGGAAATGATTCGAAAAGAGGTCAGGAAGTTCGCCCAGAGCGAAATCGTTCCGCTGGCCTTGGACCTGGACGAAAAAGAGGCCTTTTCTGTAGAACTGACCCGGAAGATGGGTGACATCGGGTTGTTCGGGTTGTTTGTTTCGGAGGCCTACGAGGGCCAGGGGGTGGACTACATTTCCTACATTATCGCCGAGGAGGAGATTGCGCGGGTTGATGGCTCCCAGGCCGCCACCATCGCCGCCGGAAATTCCCTGGGCATAGGGCCCATCTATTACTTCGGAACCGAATCCCAAAAACAAAAATACCTTCCTGCCCTGTGCCGGGGAGAGGCTCTGTGGGGTTTTGGACTCACGGAACCGACTGCCGGGTCCGACGCCGGGGGCAGTAAAACCACTGCGGTGCTCGACGGAAACCAGTGGGTGATCAACGGCTCCAAGATATTTATCACCAACGCCGCCTGCGAGATGTCTATGGGGGTCACGGTTCAGGCCATCACGGGGGTTCGGGAAAACGGCAAACCGGAATATTCCTGTTTTCTCGTGGAACATGGCACCCCCGGTTTTAAAGCCGTGCCGATGAAAAAAAAGATGATGTGGCGGGCCTCCAACACCGCAGAACTGTATTTTGACGATGTACGGGTTCCCATAGACGCCATCTTGGGAAAAAAGGGTGATGGGTTCCACCAGATGCTCCAGACATTAGACGGCGGCCGGTTGTCGATTGGCGCGATGGGACTGGGCGGCGCCCAGGGGGCCTACGAACTGGCCTTGAAGTATGCCAAGGAGCGCATCCAGTTCGGGCAGCCGATATCCAAGTTCCAGGCCGTGGCCTTTAAGCTGGCTGACTGCGCCGTCGAGATCGAGTGCGCCCGAAACCTGCTGTACAAGGCGTGTTTTCTCAGAGACGAGAAACGGGCCTTCGGCAAAGAGGCGGCCATGGCCAAGCTGTACTGCTCGGAACTGATGGGGCGGGTGGCCAATCATGCCGTGCAGATTCACGGAGGCTATGGGTTGATGTAGGAATACCACGTGGAGCGGTTTTACCGCGATCAGAAATTGCTCGATATCGGGGAGGGAACATCGGAAGTGCAGCGGCTGGTGATCTCCCGATATATCGGCTGTTGATCACCACCGCTTATTTGTTTCAGGCACAAGACCAGACCACCATGCCGGGAGGCTGGAGCCGCTTGAGGCCCCGGCCAAACGCATTAAGCCAGGAGGAGAGCCAGATGAGCAAGCAACTACCGAAATTCGAGATTGGGAAAACCACCATCGGTCAATTGGTGGATACCGTGGCCGACCAGTTCGGTGACAGCCGGGCTTTGATTTATCCCAAGCTGGGCATCGATTACACCTACCGGCAGTTTCGGGACCTGTGCAACCAAGTGGCCAGGGGATTTATGGCCCTAGGCATCGAAAAGGGAGAACATATCGCCATCTGGGCTAACAACGTTCCGGAGTGGGTCTATACCCAATTTTCCACCGGGAAAATGGGGGCGGTGCTTGTCACGGTCAATACCAGCTACCGCAGCTTCGAGCTGGAATACCTGATGAAACAATCCGATTCTACGACTCTGATTCTGGTGGGAGGCGTCCGGGAGCCCGATGAATACCTCAGAGTCGTCCACGAGGTATGTCCGGAGCTCAAGGACAGCCAACCCGGACAGTTGTCCTGCAAGAGGCTTCCCAAGCTGAAAAATGTCGTCTATATCGGGAAAGAAAAACAGCCCGGTATGTATAATTGGAGCGATCTGATGGCTATGGCCGATCGGGTCAGCGACGATGAACTGGCCGGGCGCCAGGCCGGTTTGAATCCCGATGACGTGATCAACATGCAGTATACCTCAGGCACCACCGGCTTTCCCAAAGGGGTGATGCTCACCCATACCAATCTGATCGGAAACGCCCAAAGCCTGGCCGAGTGCATGGAGTTTTCCACCGTGGACTGCCTCTGCATTCCGGTGCCCTTTTTCCACTGTTTCGGCTGCGTGCTCGGGACCCTGACCTGTGTGGTGTCGGCCGCGGCCATGGCCCCGGTGGTGGCCTTTAAACCCAATGAGGTGCTTGAAACCGTCCAGGCGGCCCAATGCACCGGGCTTCACGGGGTGCCGACCATGTTTATCGCCGAA
>JBJKSK010000237.1:0-4374 GCA_046704125.1 Desulfobacterales bacterium
CGATTGAAGCCACCCGTGCTGGCCGCCTATGAGAAAGAAACCGAGCCACTATCGGGGCAACCACTCGAGGCCCAAGATGACCATGATCAATAAACCGCGGAGTCTGCTGATGATTCTTGATGGCTGGGGGATTTCCGAGCGGTTGGAAGCAAATGCCGTGGCCTTGGCCGCCACCCCTGTCCTGGATGCCCTGGCGGCCGGCTATCCCGGTACCCGCTTGACCTGTTCGGGAGAGGCCGTGGGGCTGCCCGAGGGGATCATGGGGAATTCCGAGGTGGGGCATCTCAACATAGGCGCCGGACGGGTGGTCTTCCAGGATCTGGTCCGTATCGATCATGCCATCAGGGATAAACGGTTTTTCCAAAACCAGGTGATCACCGATGAGATGAACCGCTGTGCTTCCCTGGGTGCGGCTCTTCACCTGATGGGACTGGTTTCAGACGGTGGCGGTCACAGTCAACTGAGGCATGTGTTGGCGCTGCTCGATATGGCCAAGAGCCAGGGCTTAAAGAAAGTGTTTGTCCATGCGATTCTTGACGGGCGAGACACCCCCCCGGACAGCGGACTTGGCTTTGTCCGGCAGTTGCAAGCCCACATGGATAACCAAAGCTTTGGCGCCATCGCCACGATCTGCGGTCGGTATTTTGCCATGGACCGGGATGGCCATTGGGATCGCACCCAGAAGGCCTATCGGCTCTATGCCGGCGGTGTCGGTATGGCTGATACCGATGCTCGGGAGGCGGTCGCGGCGGCCTATGTGCGGGGTGAGACCGATGAATTCGTCCAGCCTGGGGTGGTCACCGACTCGGCCGGAATGCCGGCGGCCACAGTCGCTGACGGGGATGGTATCGTGTTTTTCAATTTCCGGGCCGATCGGGCACGCCAGATCACCCGAGCCTTCATGGCGCCGGAATTCGACGGGTTTGACCGGAAACCGAAAGTCTGCCCCGGTGGCTTTGTCTGCATGACCCGCTATGACGAGACCTTTGCGCTTCCCGTGGCTTTTGCTCCGGTGGCGTTGAAGCGGATCCTGGGTCAGGTGGTCAGCGACGCCGGCCTGCGTCAGCTGCGCATCGCCGAAACTGAAAAGTATGCCCATGTGACCTATTTTTTCAACGGGGGCCAGGAGCAGCCCTTTCCCGGAGAAGATCGCTGCCTGGTTGCCTCCCCCAGGGAAGTGGCCACCTATGACGAAAAACCGCAGATGAGTGCCGCGCAAGTCACGCACGAGCTTCTGGCACGGCTCAAAAAAACGGACTACGATCTGGTGGTGCTCAATTTTGCCAACATGGACATGGTGGGCCACACGGGCGATCTGCAAGCCGCTATTCGGGCCTGCGAAGCCGTGGATGCGTGTGTGGGAGACATTTTAAAAGAGGTCCGCGCACCGGATTTGACGGTGCTAATCACGGCCGATCACGGCAATGCGGAAACCATGACCGACAGCAGCGGCAAGCCCCATACGGCCCACACGCTTAATCCCGTGCCTTTTTTGCTGGTGGATGACACCAGGCGCCACCTTAGCCTGACACCGGGCGTGCTGGGAGATATTGCACCGACCGTGCTCGATCTTCTGGGCATCGACGCACCTCCGGAGATGACCGGCCGCTCGCTGCTGAAAGGCAAAAAACGATGACTGGTGGCCAAGGACTCGTGGATTACGTAACCGGGCGTGAGGTAGCCGACGTGGGCGCTGAAGCCAACCGGCAGATGGTGGAACAATTTCTCGTGGATTCCCTTGGTTACCTTCCAGAGGCCGTCGAAGTCGACGCGCCGATTGCCTTTGAAGTGGAAGGATCTCCCTATCGGAGCCGGGTGGATTTGGTGGTCTGGGTCAAGGGGGTTCGCTACATGGCCATTAAATGTGCCGCGGGTTCCCTGGGCTCCCGGGAGCGCGAGGTCCTGGCTGCGGCCCGATTGCTGGGGCAGCAGCAGGTGCCCTTGGCCGTGGTATCCGACGGGAAAACGGCTATCGTTTTGGAAACGGCCTCTGGAAAGAAGTTGGGTGAGGGCCTTTCGGCGATTCCTTCCCGCCAGGCGGCCGAGGCCGGGTTCGACCTGGCTCGCCTGGTTTGTACCACCGATGACCGGCGTCGAAAAGAGCGTCTGATTTTTCGATCCTATGACGCCATGAATGTCAACCGGTGGCCGGCAGACTGACGGTTGGTTTACACGCCAGCGACATCCTTGCCGCAGTGCTTGCAGACTTTGGCCCGCTGTTTGATGATTTCGGCGCAGAATGGACATTCCCGGGTGAAAAAGCGCTCGTGGAGGCGGGTCACCGATTTGTCAGCCGCCGCCTGAAGCTTTTCGTTGCCAAACTTGGTGCTTTTCAGGGTCTCGATAACATCCAGTTCCCCGATATCTCCGACTATTTCCGCAGCCTTGATTCGAACTCGAACCGGTTCCGTGGCGTCGAGTAACATTTTTATGGGGGTCAGCCAATCTTTTGACACATAACAGTCGGCCAGTATCGAAAACCCCCGCTTGATGGAGGCCTTGAGGGCCTCCTGCTGGGCGACGATCTGATCGTCAATGATCTGGCCCGTTCCCCCAACAGGGCTAAAGACCGGAATACACTCGAACTGTTCGGTTCCCGGATAGTTCATGCATCGGTAGGAGGCTCGGTGGGAATAATTTTCCTCTATATTTTTCCACCCCTGGACATACAGGGGGCAGGCATCGTTGAAGCACAGATAAAGATACGGCGAACCCCATCCCAAACCGTCGCTGAAGGCCACCGGCGGCACTTCCCAGATCTGCATTTCCGTTTGGCAGTGGGGACATTGCGGTTTTGCGCTGGAGATAATTTTCTCCAACACCTGTTCTTTGGTTTCAAAAGCCATCATTATTCCTCCCTTGTTTTCACATCTTGGCCTTTTTTAGGCTTGAGTCAAATCTAAGGGTCATTGATCGTTTGTCAACGACGGTTCGTTGTGGGAAAAGACTGCCGGATTGTCAAAATCGTGACGCTTATCTGGATTCAATTTTCCCCTTAAATCTTCTCTGAACAGTTTCACGTAGTGGCACACGGTTTTTTGCATTATCCCGTGGGAAAAATATAACTGTATGAAATATAAAATAAATTAAACATCCGCGGTTCCTTTAAAAAAGGGAAAAAGGCGAGAAGCCGCGCCTAACGATCCTATGGCACTATAATTGCATTAAAAAAGCTCAACAGAGTGGTAGATCAACACCGGCACAGGCCGCGGGGTTGGTCAGGGATTATGCCAAACGGAATGCAAGCAGAAGAAGAGACACGGGAATGAAGGCGATTCGCAGAAAACTAATCCACAGTGTCGCGGTAGCCCTTCAGGCGGCATTTGGTGCCACACGCAAGGGCGATTACAGGGCACTGAGCCGGTATATCCTTCAGATGAACCAGCAACATCATCTCCATGGCATCGTCGGGGAAGCGGCCCGGTGCCTCAAGGAGATCCTCGACTACCGGCTGTTTGCATTCGTCGTTCAAGACGGCGAAACGATAAACGTCTGGGTCGATCCCCGAATTTACCGCCGATCGATAGAAACCATGGTGGAGCGAGATTTTGGCGTATGTACCGGTTTTAAAGTGCATTTCCTGGAAAATGAAGCCTTGGCTGCCGGTGGTGGCCTCGCTTACCAAGACAAGGACCTATTGTCCTACGTTTTGCTGGATTCCGGCTGTTTTGCCCGTCTCTATCTGTTGCCTGAGCGGCGGGTGCTTGCCTATCATGAGGACATCATCAACATCGTGGTGAAAACCCTGGCCATCACCATTACCAATTTTCTAAACATCCGGCAGCTGGAAAATGCGGCCGCCATGGATCCCCTTACCGGCTGTTATAACCGCCGGGAGTTTGACCGGCTCATGGCTCACGGTGTAGCCAATGCCTCGCGCTATGGCAAAGATTTGTCGTTGATCATGTTTGACATCGACCACTTCAAGGCGGTCAACGACACATGGGGCCACACCGTCGGCGATGCCGTACTTCGGGAGGTGGCCGTTGCCGTGCTGTCCGCCGTCCGAAAAGGAGACTATGTGGTGCGCTATGGGGGGGAAGAGTTTGCCGTAGTGCTTCCGGATGCGCGCATTGGCTCCGCCCTGGATTTGGCCGAGCGGTTGCGCCAGGTGGTGGAAGCGCTTCGTGTCACCAGCCACGGCCCGGCCGTGAAGGTAACGGCCAGCTTCGGGGTGGCCTGCCTGCGAAAGGGAGGCGACGAGAAATCCCTGATTCGAGAAGCCGACAGTCTTCTGTATCAGGCCAAGGCTTGCGGGAGAAACCGGGTGATGCCGCCGATGAAGCTTTACGCTCTGGATAATGGTACGCGTCAGGCCGGCAGCTCTTTTTAGGCGGATAGTTGGCGCGGCAGGCGTGACACACGGGGTAGGAC
>JBJKSK010000238.1:0-4602 GCA_046704125.1 Desulfobacterales bacterium
CGGATATGACCTTTTACACCGATTACATGTCGGAACGGGGATTGAAAACCGGTGTGCAATACCGCTATCTGATCAATCAAAACAGCCATGGCGCCATCATGGCCGACGGATTCAACGACTCCAAAATCGATAACGGCACCCCCACGGAAACGGAGCAGTGGGGCTATGCCGGAAGCCCCGACCGTCCCAACTCGGACCGGTACTGGTTTCGAATGAAACAGGACCAGCAACTGCCCGACGATTTCACCGCACGGCTGGACTTGGATGTCGTCAGCGATCAGGATTATATGACCGAGTTTCTAACCGGCTACAACGGATTTCAAGAAACCAACGATTATTTCCTAAATTCATTTGGCCGGGGCCTGAATGATTACACCGACCCGGTGCGCCTCAACCAGCTAAACATTACGCGCAACTGGCAAGCGTTTAATCTCACAGCCTTAACCCAATGGAACGACGACGTGATTCTTCGCCGTCAGGGGGGCTATAACAACATCGTTCAGCAGCTGCCGGCAATCTCCTTGAACGGCTCCAGGCAGCGGATTGGAAACAGTCCCGTGTTTTTCGACCTGGAAAGCCAGTACGCCTATTTCTACACCCAAGACGCCGCCCGCTCCTTTCGCGAAGACATCTATCCCAGAGTCTATCTTCCCTGGCGAGCGGGCAACTACCTGAGCATAGAGCCCTCCATCGGTATTCGGGATACCGCCTGGCAGGTCACCAAATCCGACGGCACCCAACAAAACCAGGACCAGGAGCTCAACCGGGGACTCTACGATGTGAAGCTGGACATGTCATCGGAAATTGAAAAAGTCTTTCAAACCCACTGGGGAAACATCGACCGCTTCCAGCACATCATCCGGCCCCAACTGATCTACGAATACGTGCCGGATGTAAACCAGAATCAATATCCGGATTTTGACGCCACCGACCGCATCCAAAGGCAAGACACGTTCACCTTCCGGGTGACCAACACCGTCACGACCCGCAGCCCGGCAAACCCGAACCGACCCCACCTTGCCGGCGAGCCGCCACCGGCTCCGGACTACAATCAGGTGTTCCGGTTCATGGTTGAGCAAAGTTATGACATTTTCGAGGCCCAGGAATCCAACCCGGCCAAATGGCTCACGCCTGGTCATCATGAGCCTTTTTCCCCGATTTACGGTGAAATGGAACTGACCCCGCTCAAATACCTGTCTTTTAGCGCCGATTCCCAGTGGTCCATCTACGACCCCGGCTTTGTTTCCCAAAACGCCGGGGTCACCGTCTCCGACACCCGTGGAGACAGCCTCTATACCGGATACCACTACACGGCCGGACTCTTGGAGTCCGTCGTTACCAGTGGCTCGCTCCTGCTCACCCCGCAGGTGTCCGCCCGCGGACTCTACGAGCGAGACATCAGAAACGGTATTGTAATCCAGTCTCTCCTCGGACTGCATTACGCAGCCCAGTGTTGGAGCCTGGATCTAAACTTTAGCAACCAGTCAAGCGGCTACAACCAAAGCGGCAACAACCAAATAGGGTTGATGGTCACTTTATATGGCCTGGGATCTATCGGCTCATGAGATTTTAAATCTCGCATTTGACAACACGCGCTTCATCGGCTAATGGCCCCATGTTCGGGCAAAGCTCAACCCGAAAGGCCACGGCCGCTGAAAAACCATCGAAACAAAGACACCGAAAACAAGCCTATGATCATCGTAAAAACACCGCTTCGCATCAGTTTCGTCGGCGGCGGATCGGACCTCAAGCGCTTTTATTCCCGATGCGACGGCCAAGTGGTCTGCACAGCCATCGACAAATTCGTCTATGCCATCGTCAAGGAACGGTTTGACGACATGATCTACATCAACTATTCTCAGAAAGAGTGCGTGGCCCATATCGATGATATCCGCCACGACCTGGTCCGGGAAGCGATGAAGCGAACCGGCGTGGAAAAGGGAATTGAGATCACCACCTTGGCCGATATTCCCTCGGAAGGTTCGGGGCTGGGCAGTTCCAGCTCGGTGACCGTGGCCCTGTTGCATGCGCTATACACCTACCGGCACGAACTGGTCACCGCCGAACGCCTGGCGCAGGAAGCCTGCCGTATCGAAATCGATATCCTGGGCAAACCCATCGGCCGCCAGGACCAGTATGCCGCTGCCTACGGCGGGATCAACCGGTTTATCTTCAAGGCCGGAGATCAGACCCAGAGAGAGCCCATTGAGATGGACAACGCGGCCAGACGCCGGTTTTCCGCCTCGTTGCTGCTTTATTTTACGGGAATCACCCGAAGTGCAGACACAATTTTGTGCCGACAAAACACCAATCTGGCCTCCGCGGACACCTTTGCCGCCATGCAGGAAATGGTATCGCTGGTCGGCCCCTTTACCCAGGCCTTGCAGCACGGCGATATCGCCGGATGCGGAAAGCTGTTGGCCCGCAACTGGCATCTGAAGCAGACGATGGCCGAGGGAATCTGTACTCCGGCCATCGCCGCTTTGTACCAGAAGGCACTGGATGCCGGCGCTCTGGGGGGCAAGATCGCAGGCGCAGGCGGAGGGGGATTTCTCCTGCTCATCGTTTCCCGGGAGCGGCAAAACGCCGTTTTCGAGGCCCTCAAGGACTACCGGGAACTGCCGTTTATGATCGAAGAAGGCGGCAGCAAGGTCATATTCAACGATGAGTCTTATTCGAGCAAGTAGGAAGACGGGAAAACCGGAGTGATGCAAACCAGGAGGCGCTGTTGAACATCTTGATCACCGGCGGGGCCGGATTTATCGGATCCCATACCGCAGACGCTCTGATTGCCGCAGGCCACCGGGTGCGCATCGTCGACAACCTGCAGGCCACCGTGCATCCCCGGGGAAAACCGGACTATCTTCCCGAGGAAGCTGAATTCATCCGGGGCGATGTGCGGGACAAAAGGGTTTGGGAGACAGCGGTTCAAAACATGGAGGCAATTTATCATTTTGCCGCCTACCAGGACTATCTGCCCGATTTTTCCACCTACATGCATGTCAACGCCGTATCCACGGCGCTGCTCTACGAGGTGCTGGTCGAACGCCGGCAGCCCATTCAAAAAGTCATCGTGGCCTCCAGCCAGGCGGTCATGGGGGAAGGCCGCTACCGGTGCCCGGCCTGTTTCCCGTCGACTGGCACCCATCATTTTCCCCAAATCAGACTGGAAGCGCAACTGGCCCGGGGCCAATGGGAGCACCGATGCCCGGATTGCCACCAGGTGTTGGAGTGGATGGCCTCGGACGAATCGGTCATCGGAGCATGCAATCCCTATGCCATTTCCAAGCACGGCCAGGAGCAGATCTGTATCCAACTGGGCAAACGCTATTCAATTCCCTCGGTGGCCCTCCGCTATTCCATCGTGCAGGGCCCCAGGCAGTCCTTTTACAACGCCTACTCCGGGGCCATGCGCATTTTTGCCCTCTCGCTGCTTTGCAGCCGGCCTCCGACCATCTACGAAGACGGCTTTCAGGTACGCGATTTCATCAACATCCAAGATGTGGTCAGGGCTAACCTACTGGTTTTGGAACACCATGGAGCCAACTATCAGGTCTTTAATGTCGGCGGCCAACAACCCTGGACGGTGCTCGATTTTTATCAACGGATGCAAACCCTGGTAGGTCGGAAGCTCAACCCGGTGTTGGATGGATCCTATCGATACGGAGACACCCGGCACATCGTCTCGGATACCAGCCGAATTCAATCCCTGGGATGGAAGCCGCTGCACGGCATTGAACAGAGCATCACGGACTACTGGGCGTATCTGACCGGCAAGCCGGATGCCGAGACCATTCTCGAGATCGCCGAAAAACGAATGAAAACGCTTCAGGTGGTGCGAAAGGCCAGCCCATGAAGGCTTTTGTCCTGGCCGCGGGCGCCGGCACGAGACTCCTGCCCTACACCGAAACGGTGCCAAAGTGCCTGATGCCCATCCACGGCACACCGCTTCTGGACATCTGGCTGCAGCAGCTGGCCCGCGCCGGGGTTTTGGCCGTGCAGATCAATACCCACCACTTAGCCGATTGCGTGACCTCGTGGGTCCAGAAAGCCGGCCAGCGCACGCACATGGCCCTGGTGACCACCCACGAGCCCCGGCTGCTGGGCAGTGCCGGGACCCTGTGGGCCAATCGGCACTGGGTTGACGGGGAAAAGGACTTCCTTATTATATACGCGGACAACCTAACCGACACGGATCTTTCCCTCATGGTGAAGTTTCACCGGGCATGTAGGGATAAGGGGGCCGTTGCCACCATCGGGCTGATCCGGGCATCGGAACCCCGGGCCTGCGGCATCGTGCAGATGGGAAAAACCGGTCGGGTGCTCTCTTTCGTGGAAAAACCCCGGGAACCCAAATCTGATCTGGCTTTTGCCGGCATCTGCGTGACCAGTCCGGAAATCTTTCATCGTTTCCCATCCCCCCCGGCTCACGGGCCATTTGATCTGGGACAACATGTGTTTCCCGGGCTCGTGGGATCCATGTTCGGATACCGGATTTCCGGCTATCTTCGAGACATCGGTACCATGGACGCCTATCACCGGGCCCTTTCCGAGTGGCCCCCGAACCAAAGAAAACCGTAATGAGACTTGACGCATTTGCCG